>NZ_JAUSUC010000005.1 GCF_030813365.1 Oikeobacillus pervagus | reverse complement strand
ATCGAGGTATTCTTTAAGACGGCCAAATCCCTATTAAAACTTGAAAAGGAGTTCCAAAGCCGTTCATATGATGCGCTTATATGCCATACAACGATTGTGTTTTCCCGTTTTATCGTTCTGTCATGGCAGAATCGCTGTAATACCGATCAACGCACAATCGGTGGTCTGTTTTACGAATTATGTGATGAAGTGAATGAACTTGATTGGGCTGTCGCATTACAGCAGTTGATCGAGCTTCTTCAAGACGCACTTAAGCAAACGAATAGGAAAATCAAAACATTAATTCAAAGTCAACTCGAACAGTGGATCGATGGCCTTCCTAGTTATATCAAGGCTTATTTGCCGATATCACTCTGCGAAAGTTGAGTTACTAAATATAATAGTGTACTTTCTTTTGAGCTTTGACCATCTACTATTAGAAGGAGTTTTTTTCCCTAGTAGTTGATGGTAGTTTTATTTGTTAAACATCGGAGGCGTAACTGTTTAGAAGGGGTAGAAAGAATATATAGATACTGTTTCGTAAATGGAATATAGCTAGTAAAGATTATTAATAATTAATATTTTAGGGGCATAACTATGGGGAAATCTTTATTTAGATTGGTTGATGTTTTAGAACTATGTACTGCATATTTAATTTATTTTTCTTCAAATTTGCTATTTGATTATGTAAAGACTTTAAATTTAGACTCTTATATTTTAAAAGCTTTTTTAAAAAACATTATGGATCATCAAACCATAATTATTTTTTTACTTACATTTATTGTAATAATATTTCATTATCAAATGTTACATAGAAAAAAAACAGAAGTATATTGCAGAATACTTGTAGGAGATACTTTATTGAATATTACAATTCGATATGCCCTAAATTGCCTAACGATATTAGGAGTTATTTATCTTCTATCCATAGTAATAGATGTTTATTTTAGTTTCAACTTAATCAGCAATCTTTACTTAGTTTGTATTTTTATCATATATATATTAATTAGTGCAAGTTGGGTGCGGAAATATGAAAATTTTTAAGTTCTTTATTGCAAGAATATTTTTAAAAAGATGGATACTTAGTATAGGTATGATTCTATTACTTTTTGCGGCGAATTATCTAACTTTTACTGTCGTTCGTTCGATTTCGTCAACTTTTCAAGGGTATCAAGAAATGAAAAATATGGATCAAGAAGGTATTTACATTGCTAACTTAGATCCAGATAGTGAGACTAACTTTGATGAAATTACAGAGAGAGAGACACTAAAAGTATATGACTATTTAAATAGTAATTTTAATTATGCTTTATATACAGATGGATTTATTATATCTTTACCTAACGATGATGATATGGAAATATCATTGAATTATATTAATGAGGAGTTTTATAACTTAAATCAATTTGAACTTTCACAAGGGACAAAATTAGATTTTGATTCCCAATTCAATAAGGACGAAATACCTGTTTTGATAGGAAAAGGTTTAAGTAAAACATATCCTGTGGGATCAACAATAAAAATTACTGATCCTGTAGTTGAACAACCAATAACTCTAAAAGTTCAAGGTGTTTTAAAACAAAATGCCCATCATTCTAATTTTTATGCGCTCAATTCAAAGACCTACTATAATTTTTCGATTTTTTTGCCAGTGAATGAGACGTTTATTAAACATGCAAATATTGACCTTCATGTAAATGGTCTAATGGACATCATAATTCTTCAATCTACAAAAGAAAGAACAGCGGATTTAAGCGAGTATATAGAAAAGAATCTGGGTTTAAAATTTAATTTTTATAGTCAAAAAGAAAATAATGATTTTTTCAAAGATTATTATCTGAATTCATTAAAAATCATATCTATAATAACGTTGATTTTGCTTGTAATTATAACTTGTATTTCTATTTGGAATACATTGATTAGTATTCGTTTAATGTTGAAAGACTTCACAATTAATTTATTAGTTGGATTAAGCTATTCAAAGTTAAGAAAAATATTATATAGTTACTTTGGGATATTATCCTTTATTAACCTAATAGTGATTTTTTTCATCACTGCATATAATAGATACGGATTTTGGTTAAAAAAAGACACTTTCTTTGCTACTTATGGATTATTTGGTTTAATAGGAATAGATTGGTTTGCTTTATTGGTAGTCATCCTTTTTGATATTATTATTGAAATGATTATTGTCGAAAACATGGTAAGAAAAATCAAAAAAATCCCAATTTCCTTGGGGGTATTACAATGAAGAATATTAT
Organism: Oikeobacillus pervagus; assembly: GCF_030813365.1. NCBI lineage: Bacteria > Bacillati > Bacillota > Bacilli > Caryophanales > Bacillaceae > Oikeobacillus > Oikeobacillus pervagus. Next base: position 113,882 of record NZ_JAUSUC010000005.1, on the reverse strand, counting down.
CAATCTAAATATTGAAGAAAAAGTGTTTAAAAAGTCACAGCTTTCAATCTTAAATAATTTTAAACTTGAGGTTAACGCTGGTGAAAAAATTGCTATTGTAGGAGAATCTGGAGTAGGAAAAAGTTCTTTACTCAATATTATTGGATTGCTAGATATACATTATAAGGGAAAGTATACTCTTTTTGGTTCGCTAATTGATAATTTATCTGAAAGAAAGTTAGCACAATGGCGAAATCAAAAGATTGGTTTTGTCCTCCAAGAGTCAGCATTAATCAATTCTTTGACAGTTGAAGATAATATCAAATTGCCTTTACTTTATGCAGGCTCGGAAAATAAAGAATCCATACTAGAGGACTTCGAAAGTGTGATTAATGCAATCGGGATTGAACATATTTTAAAAAAGAAGCCACTGGATTGTTCTGGTGGAGAAAGATCTAGAGCTGTTTTTGCTAGAGGAATAATTATGAAACCTCAAATTATTTTAGCTGATGAACCCACAGCAGCTTTGGATGGGGAGAACAAAGAAAGAATTGTAAATTTACTTTTTAAAATGAATAAAGAATTTAACACTACTATTATTACTGTAACTCATGATTTAGAAGTGGCTAAACGTCATGATAGAATAATTTATCTTGAAAGGGGGAAATAAAGTGGGATTTTTATTAATGATTCTTTCAATTTTACTAGGTATATTTTTTATTGTCTTTGGAATTTCTCATAGAGACAGTAACCGTTGGCATAAAATCTCTATTGTACTCGGAGTAGTATTAGTTCTTTTTGCTATTTATTTAGGATTTCCCAAATAAAGAAATAGGGTTTGTCCGATAGTTATATTTGAATCAACTTTTATCACAATATTTTCAAATTGCGTGATTGTCCTTGTTGAATAATATGAAGTAGAGGATGATAAAGAAGAAGGCAGAGGGTGTCCCAAAAGTCATGATGAAGAGATAGAGTATGAAATAGCTATGATAAAAAAACCTTACAATCATAGTAGAATGGGAAGAAGAAAGGCAAAAACAATTCCTGTTACAGAAATCATATTGATTGCAAGAAAATTATAAGTCTTTCATGAGAAGGGAAAATGGAAACTCCGGCCTGTATTTTAAAGTCCTAAACATGGCTTCAGAATAAGGGGTATCATTACTTACTCTCGGTCTTGAATAAGAATTTTTGATCCCCAACTTTTCAAGTAATACCTGAAAAGTTGCGGCTTTCATAGGACTCCCATTATCGGAATGCAATACAAGTGGCTTCCCTTGGATTTTTTCGCTAATGACCGTCTTCTTCATTAATTCCTCTGCATATTTTGCTTCTTCAGTTTCCCAAATCTCTCATCCGACTATTTTTCTACAAAAAATATTGATAATTAGATAAAGTCGGTAAAACATCCCCTTCACTGGCCCTCTTAGCCAGGTGATATCCCATGTCCAAACCTGGTTAGGAGCTGTGGCCAAATGGCTTTCTGGTAGTTTTCGTTCGGGCTTTTTACTTTTTCCACGGTGATTTTGCATTTTATGCTCACGAAGCACCCTATAAAAAGTGGATTCAGAAGTGATATGAACACTTTGATCTGCTAACTTCGAAACAATTTGGGACCATGTCGCTCGACCTCCCATGTTTACTAAAATATAACATTAAAGTTCTATGCGACATCTATCCTAACAGAGGGGGATATTAAGATTGTAGACATATCATAAGCAGTCTTGTTTATACAGATAAATCCAAAAATTATGTTTTAAAAAAGGAATGGAGCAACTCTTCAATTTAGGCAACTCGTTGAAAAGAATATCGCTGTACGGGCGATGGTTGAGCTTTTCAATACATCAGGGGTCCGAATCAGTGAATTCGCGGCTATTCAGCAAGCTGATATTGATTGGACGGAGCAGACGATTCATATTCCAAAAAATAAATGTAACGACTTTCCTGATTGAAGTGTGTTCCTTTCTTTTTTTCAGGCATAGTTCATGTTAATCGTGCATTTTTTGTGGTCTTTTTAATGTGAAGCTGAATCAAAAAGACGGAGATTCTGTCGATATATATATTTGAGAAATAGTATTAGCAGTTTTATTTCGTGCTATCAGTGGTATATTAAGGAAATTTTCCCTTTGCAATCTACTATTTACTAATTAGTAGTGTTATTTTTTTTATTATGGTAATTTTGACGACTATTGTTTAATAAATAACAGTTAAAAAATTTGATTTACTATTAGACTGATTCCAATATTGCAAAAGAACATATGCAAGCGTTAAAGAGTTTGGCCCTTGTGAAATACATAGAACATCTTTTTCTCCTATTAAGGAAATGGTGAACACATTTCATTTCTAACAAAAGGAATGGAGGATTGAGTATGCAGATTCAAAGCAAAGATCAGATCCAATTGCTTTTTGCAAAGGGAAAAACACAATATTTTCGTGAAGGTCAAATATTTTCAGGGAAAGTAGCTAAATTCCTTTCAAAGGGGATGGCTGAAATTTCAGTAGGGGGACAAAAAATGGTGGCGAAACTTGAAGCCCCGTTAACTACTAGGGGGACATATGTGTTTACGGTAACCTCCACTGTAGATGGTGTGCATTTGAGAGTGTTGACTTCTTCCATTCAAAACCAACAACCCGTGACTGAGCAAGCTGATGAATTATTGCAACAACTTTCCCTAGAAAATACAAAAGAAAGTAAAATTCTTACAATGAAATTATTGCAAGAAGGCTGGCCATCAACCAAAAGCATGTTGAATAGTGCGAGTGAATGGTTGACAAATGGAGACTTAAAAGAAGGGATCAAGGTGATCAAGTATATGGTCGAACAGTCTCTTCCTTTTACAAAAGAGATTTTTCTATCCTTACAATCGTTAGGGTCGACGAAAACATTTACAAATCTTTTTGAAAGTCTTGCTTCTTGTATACGCGATTTACCTAACAAAAGTGAAAGTATGAATTCGATTTTAAACATATATGACCAATGGAAACATTCGATTGAAAATCAACTTGCTAAATCTGTACTATTACAGCTAATGGAAATCCTGACAGACGAGAATTATACGGATAGAAGGAAAGAAGTAGTTGTACAATTATTAAAAGAATGGGGGACCCTCTCAAAAGGAATAACCGCCCAACAGGCACCTGCAATGATGCTTCAAAATTGGTTGGCAAAACCACTCCCACATGATGATCAATTTCATTCATTTCATCAAGTATTGAAACAATGGGGATTTGAACGATCTGAGTCTGAATATATAAAAAGGCTGGAAAATGAGCTTAGAGCGCTATTTAATGGGGGGCAAATCGGTGATAAGGAATCTATAGCGAAGATGTCCCAACAAGCTGTATATCGCCTCATAAATGCAAATCCAGTGGATATCAATAGGACATCTGCTGAAATTTTACAATTAATTCTTTCTGTAGAGGAAAATGTGAGGACAGGATCTCCTTCATTAGAACTTTTGGCGAGTATATTTAAGCAAAATGAAACAGATATTCATAGGCTGTTCTCAAATGAAATCAAAAAAATCGCGAATACACCTTTGAACCTTCAAACAGCTAGGCAAAAACTAATCCAACAATTATGGTTCAATGCTGAAAATAAGCTTCAAAATGAATGGAATGGTAGAAACGCACTGGCCTTAATGAAGACAAGTTTTCAACTAATGGGGATTGATTTGGAAGGACAATTATCGAATAAGGAATATTTCCAAGATTCCTTGAAATCTAATTTAATCAAACTTTTAATAGAACCCATTCCTGCTCAAGTAAGGGAGATCGCGGATACACTTGTCCACCGGATGAATGCACAACATATTTTATCAGGTGAAAACGGCCCACTTCAACATTTGATTATGCAAATCCCGATTTCATTATTTCAATGGAGCACAGATCTCACCATTCAATGGTCGGGTAAACAAATGGAAAATGGAGAGTTAGACCCAGATTATTGCCGAATCCTATTTTATTTAGATCTTCAGTTTTTGAAGGAGACGGTCATCGATATGCATGTGCAAAACAGAATGATCACCATCCAAATCTTTAATGAACAGGAAAAAATAAAACAGGTTGCACAACCATTTCTACCCAGCTTAAAAGAACGGCTACAAAAAATGGGATACCAACTATCAGATGTTACTTTTCATCAAAAAGAACGGCTCGATACACCAACTTTAATACAGTTAACGGAGGAAAAAAGCTACGTGGGGGTAGATATAAGAATATGAAATATCAGAATAAAAGAAAGCAAGCCGCAGCATTAAGTTATCATCCCGAATCCCCAAATCCCCCTGTTCTTGTGGCGAAAGGGAAAGGGAAGATTGCTGAGAACATTATTAATCAGGCAAAGGAACACCATATTCCTATCCAAGAAGACCCTAGTTTAGTTGAATTGCTAGGCCAATTAGAGATGAATAAAATGATCCCTGAAGAACTATACAATGCGGTGGCCGAGGTCTTTACATTTGTTTATCGTATTGACCAAAAATCAGGAGAATAGTTAAATTATCGTATTTTTCTGAATGTGGATAAAAAAGAAATTATGTGACATAAATCACAAAAAATGAACATAAGTAACGAAATATCGTTCAAAAACTAGACATATTTTAATACATCTAATACAATTAAATCGCAGTCTATTTTTCAAAAGATTGATAGGAGGATGAAAGATGAATATCCATGAATATCAAGGTAAAGAAATCCTCAGAAAATACGGGGTTTCCGTTCCTAATGGTAAGGTTGCTTTCACGGTTGATGAAGCGGTAGAAGCAGCGAAAGATCTTGGTACAAATGTTTGTGTTGTAAAGGCACAAATTCACGCAGGTGGCCGTGGGAAAGCAGGCGGTGTTAAAGTTGCTAAAAATATAGATGAAGTTCGTACATATGCGGAAGAAATCTTAGGAAAAACATTAGTAACACATCAGACTGGTCCTTCTGGTAAGGAAGTAAAGCGCTTACTCATCGAAGAGGGATGCGATATAAAAAAAGAGTACTATATTGGTTTAGTTTTAGATCGTGCAAGTTCTCGTATTGTATTAATGGCATCTGAAGAAGGCGGAACGGAAATTGAAGAAGTAGCGGAAAAAACACCTGAAAAAATCTTTAAAGAAGAGATCGATCCTCTTACTGGTTTAACTGCATTCCAAGCACGCAGAATTGCGTTTAATATTAATATTCCAAATGAGCTTGTTAATCAAGCTGTTAAATTTATGATAGGTCTTTACACAGTATTTGTGGAAAAAGACTGCTCCATTGCCGAGATCAATCCACTTGTTGTAACAGGTGATGGAAAGGTGATGGCATTAGATGCGAAATTGAATTTTGATTCTAACGCTCTTTATCGCCATAAGGATATTCTTGAATATCGTGATCTCGATGAAGAAGATCCAAAGGAAATTGAAGCTTCAAAGTATGACTTAAGTTATATATCTTTAGATGGAAATATCGGTTGTATGGTAAATGGTGCTGGGCTTGCGATGGCTACGATGGATATTATTAAACACTACGGTGGAGACCCAGCTAACTTCCTTGATGTTGGTGGCGGTGCAACGGCTGAAAAGGTAACAGAGGCATTTAAAATTATTCTTTCCGACCAAAATGTAAAAGGAATTTTTGTCAATATTTTTGGTGGAATTATGAAATGTGACATTATTGCTGAAGGAGTAGTAGAAGCAACGAAGCAAGTAGGACTTTCCATTCCTCTAGTTGTTCGTTTAGAAGGAACGAATGTGGAACTTGGGAAGAAGATTTTAAATGAATCCGGATTAAACATTATTGCGGCAGAATCCATGGCAGATGGAGCACAAAAAATCGTAGAACTAGTAGGCTAAGAAAGGTGGGGGACAATCATGAGCGTATTTGTTAATAAAGATACGAAAGTAATCGTACAAGGTATTACAGGTAAAACAGCTCTATTCCATACGAAACAAATGTTAGAGTACGGGACACAAATTGTCGGAGGAACATCACCTGGTAAAGGTGGAACCGAAGTTGAAGGTGTACCTGTCTTCAATTCAGTGCAAGAAGCAGTGAAAGCTACAGGAGCAAATGTTTCTGTCATTTATGTTCCGGCACCATTCGCAGCAGACGCTATTATGGAAGCGGTGGATGCTGAATTAGAATTAACGATTTGTATTACGGAACATATTCCAGTTCTTGATATGGTGAAAGTAAAACGCTATATGGAAGGAAAGAAAACTCGCTTGGTTGGACCGAATTGCCCAGGCGTTATTACATCTGATGAATGCAAAATCGGCATCATGCCGGGCTATATTCATACGAAAGGCCATGTAGGGGTCGTTTCCCGTTCAGGCACATTAACATATGAAGCCGTTCATCAACTGTCACAAGCTGGAATTGGTCAAACAACGGCAGTAGGAATCGGGGGAGACCCGGTTAATGGAACTAATTTCATCGATGTATTAAAGGCATTTAATGAAGATCCTGACACATATGCGGTCATCATGATTGGTGAAATCGGAGGGACGGCTGAGGAAGAAGCTGCTATATGGGTGAAGGAAAATATGACTAAGCCTGTTGTCGGATTTATTGGTGGACGTACAGCACCACCAGGAAAACGTATGGGTCATGCAGGTGCTATCATTTCTGGCGGGAAAGGTACGGCTGATGAAAAAATTCGCATCATGAATGAATGCGGAATCAAAGTCGCTGATACACCGTCTGTTATTGGTGAGACTTTAATCTCTGTTATTAAAGAAAAAGGCCTTTATGAGAAATGTAAAACCCATTAATTAAGTTGAAATAGTCCCTCCATATTTTTTGGGGGACTATTTCCTGTTTACGTTAAAAAATAGATTTAATAATTAGAATAGTAGAAAAATGAAGGAGTCTTTAAAAGGCGCTATCATGGCCTTATTAAATAAGAAGAAAGAGGGATGGGCATGGATTTAATTACAAAGAAAATCATTCATTTACAACATATAAAAGGGATGACGTGGAAGAGAATATATCTTTTACTAAAGCAAGATCCTTCCCTACAATCCTTATATCAATTACCTCCATCTAAACTTCAACATCTTCTAAAGATTTCCCCCACACTAGCTTCCAATCTATATCATCAGTTGCAATCGACGAATATCGACTTATTTCTAGAAGAATATTCAAAAAAACAAATTGATTTTATCCCCATATATGATGAGAATTATCCTGCATTATTAAAAACCATCCATCAACCTCCATGGGGGTTATACTGCATGGGAGACAAGAAATTATTGAAAAATAATAAGAATTTGGCTATTGTTGGTTCAAGAAGAGGAAATGAATATGGGAAAAAAGCGATCCACTTTATTGTGCAAAGATTAGTTCATCATCATTTCCAAATTGTAAGTGGACTAGCTAAAGGAATCGACACATTTGCCCATAATGCCACAATAATGAATAAAGGGAAAACGATCGCTGTCATTGGGGGAGGTTTTTACCATCTTTATCCGACGGAAAATCGCCAACTTGCAAAAAAAATTACAGAAGAACATGTATTAATATCGGAATACGCTCCCATTATGAAGCCTGAAAAATGGCATTTTCCAGCAAGAAATCGAATTATTAGTGGGCTTTCCGTTGGGACAATCCTCGTTCAGGCAGGAGAAAAAAGCGGCTCCCTTATTACGGCGAACCACGCTTTAGAACAAGGAAGAGATGTATTTGTTCTACCTGGATCTATATTTGATCCCCTTTCAAAAGGAGGTCACCAGCTAATCAATGAGGGGGCGACATTAGTGCCTTCCATTGATGATTTATTAGAGCAACTTTATTAAACGAAAGAGATTAGTTTGGTCATAAATCAAATAAAATGATGGAAAAATCAAAATTTCCTTCAAAATAGTTGCATTTCTATGCAATCTGTTATAAATTTTGCAACAGAATCTTTATTTTTCAAACCGAGTTTTACATTATTATATGGGTATAAAAAGAATTCCCACCATCCCAAAATCGGTGGAATTGTTATAGTACAGTAGAGACTTTATAAAAAATTTTTGGTGATGATTGACTAAAATGAAGGAATTGTGGAAATAGAAGATTGTAACCAAAGCATTGAACTTAGTTGACAAATAGAAAAAAGTCTAATAATGTTTGTACCATCTATTTATTTTCACCTCTAGGGGAGGTTTAGGCATGTCGGATTATCTTGTTATTGTGGAATCCCCGGCAAAAGCAAAAACAATTGAACGCTATTTGGGGAAAAAATATAAAGTAAAAGCATCAATGGGGCATATTCGTGATTTACCAAAAAGTCAAATGGGTGTGAACGTTGAAGAGAACTATGAACCTAAATATATTACGATCCGTGGAAAAGGCCCCGTTTTAAAAGAGCTGAAAACAGCCGCAAAAAAAGCAAAAAAAATATATTTAGCAGCTGACCCCGATCGCGAAGGGGAAGCGATTGCTTGGCATTTAGCTCATAGTTTAGGCCTTGATATACATTCAAATGTACGTGTTGTGTTCAATGAAATCACAAAGGATGCTATTAAAGAATCATTTAAACATCCGCGGGCAATCAACATGAATCTAGTGGATGCCCAACAGGCCCGAAGAATTCTAGACAGGTTAGTAGGATATAATATTAGCCCGTTATTATGGAAAAAAGTAAAAAAAGGCTTGAGTGCTGGAAGAGTTCAATCTGTAGCCCTCCGTTTAATTATCGATCGGGAAAAAGAAATCCAAAGTTTTCAACCGGAAGAATATTGGACTATAGAATCAACTTTTACGAAGAATGCCGAAACATTTCAAGCAAATTTTTATGGATCAAAGGGAAAAAAACAAGAATTAAAAACGGAAGAAGAGGTCAAAAAAGTATTATCACAGCTTCAAGGTCAAGAATTTGAAGTATCTTCTGTTACCAAAAGGGAAAGAAAGCGAAATCCAGCCCCTCCTTTTACAACTTCATCTTTACAGCAAGAAGCTGCGAGAAAATTGAATTTCCGCGCAAAAAAAACAATGATGCTTGCCCAACAGCTATACGAGGGGATAGAGCTTGGAAAAGAAGGGACCGTCGGTTTAATTACTTATATGAGAACCGATTCAACAAGAATTTCGGATGTGGCACTAAAGGAAGCAAGTGAATATGTTTCGACCACGTATGGCAAGGAATATATACGGGTGGAACAAATGAAAGAAAAGAAACAAACAAATGCGCAGGATGCACATGAAGCGATCCGTCCTACAAGTTCTTTAAGATCTCCTAATATGATGAAAGAGTTTTTATCAAAAGACCAACTTCGTCTATATAAACTAATTTGGGAGAGATTTATCGCGAGTCAAATGGCACCGGCGATCATGGATACGATGAGTGTCGATCTTCTCAACAATGAAATCGTTTTCCGTGCCAGTGGATCAACGATTAAATTTCCAGGATTTATGAAAGTGTATGTAGAAGGATCGGATGATGGAAAAGAAGAAAAGGAAAATATGTTGCCTGATTTACAAAAAGGTGATAAAGTTAGTTCGGAAAAAATTAATCCAAAGCAACATTTCACCCAGCCACCTCCAAGATATACGGAGGCTCGACTTGTAAAAACTTTAGAGGAACTTGGAATTGGGCGACCTTCTACATATGCTCCAACACTTGATACGATCCAAAAGAGGGGATATGTCAGCCTTGATAATAAACGATTTATTCCAACAGAACTCGGTGGGATTGTTCATGAACTGATGATGGAATTTTTCTCGAGTGTGATCAATGTGGAGTTTACAGCAAAAATGGAGAAAGATCTGGATGAGATCGAAGAAGGTAAAATCGAATGGATCCAAGTAATTGATGAATTTTATAAAGGGTTTGAGAAGCATTTAACGAAAGCTGAAAAAGAAATGCAAGAAGTAGAAATCAAGGATGAATACGCTGGTGTCGATTGCGAACATTGTGGACATCCAATGGTTTTCAAAATGGGACGCTATGGAAAGTTTATGGCATGCAGTAACTTTCCTGACTGTCGAAACACAAAACCAATCGTGAAGGAAATTGGTGTGAAATGTCCAAAATGTAACGAAGGAAATATCATCGAAAGAAAAAGCAAAAAACGAAGAATTTTTTATGGCTGCGATCGCTATCCTGAATGTGATTTTCTTTCTTGGGATAAGCCGATTGAAAGAAAATGTCCAAAATGTGAAAGTTTGCTAGTTGAGAAAAAGCTGAAAAAAGGTGTGCAAGTTCAATGTACCGAATGTGATTACAAAGAAGAAGCACAGAAGTAAGCGAAGGGTGGGCAAATCGGCTCACTCTTTCTATTTGTGTCTTTTTTTTCGTAAAGCGTTAAACTTTTTTTGTGTTACTGAGTGTTGTACAATGCAAAATGGATAGGATGAGGAATAAGAATTTTTTCACTTTTGTGTGAGTTTTATCACAAAGTCAGAATCTTTTTGCTACTATTATGGAGAGTAATGGTGTTTTACCATCAGAATCCCCAATTGAAAAGCTAACATCCTAACAAAAGGATTCGTGAGGAAACCGAAGGAATCTCTTTAACAGGATCAAAAATACTGATTGAAGTTTCACTTTATTAATGGAGGTTACGATATGTCCAAAGTGATTAATGTTGTGGGAGCAGGTCTTGCTGGAAGTGAGGCAGCCTTCCAAATTGCCGAAAGAGGATTGCAAGTCCACTTATATGAAATGCGCCCAATCAAGCAAACTCCTGCTCATCATACAGATAAATTCGCTGAACTAGTTTGCAGCAATTCTTTAAGAGCAAATAGTTTAACAAATGCAGTCGGTGTTTTAAAAGAAGAGATGAGACAATTGAATTCGGTTATTATCCGTTCAGCTGATGATTGTGCCGTACCTGCTGGAGGAGCTTTAGCAGTAGATCGTCATGAATTTGCTGCTCATGTGACGGATCGGGTAAAAAACCATCCCAACGTCACAGTATTTCATGAGGAAATCACGGAAATTCCTGAGGGGATTACGGTGATTGCTACTGGACCCCTAACAAGTGAAGCCTTATCAAAACAATTACAAGAGCTTACAGGGGAAGATTATTTATACTTCTATGATGCTGCGGCTCCTATTATTGAAAAAGACAGCATAAATATGGATATAGTCTATTTAAAATCCCGATATGATAAAGGGGAAGCGGCCTATTTGAATTGTCCAATGACAGAGGAAGAGTTTGAACGATTTTATGAAGCGTTAATATCAGCGGAGGTTGTGCCACTTAAAGAATTTGAAAAAGAAATCTTCTTTGAAGGGTGTATGCCTATTGAGGTCATGGCCAATCGCGGGAAAAAGACGATGTTATTCGGGCCAATGAAACCGGTAGGACTTGAGGATCCGCGGACAGGGAAAAGGCCATTTGCTGTAGTGCAGTTGAGGCAAGATGATGCAGCAGGTACATTGTACAATATCGTTGGGTTCCAAACTCATTTAAAATGGGGCGCACAAAAGGAAGTGATCCAACTCATTCCAGGATTAGAAAATGCGGAAATTGTTCGCTATGGTGTAATGCATAGAAACACATTTATCAATTCACCTAAAGTATTAAAAGCAACGTATCAATTTAAAGAACGGCCAACTTTATTTTTCGCTGGGCAGATGACAGGTGTAGAGGGTTACGTGGAATCTGCCGCAAGTGGATTAATAGCTGGAATCAATGCAACAAGAATTGCTCAAGGAAAAAATCCGGTGGAATTTCCTCGTGAAACGGCAATGGGAAGTATGGCGCAATACATTACGACAACCAATGCGAAAAATTTCCAACCAATGAATGCCAACTTCGGATTATTTCCGGATTTACCTGTGAGAATTAAAGCAAAAAAAGAGAGATATGAACAACACGCGAATCGAGCGTTACAAACAATTCGCAACTTTGTGAAAAGTTTGTAAAATCAATTGCAAGGGCTACCTGCTTTATGATACTATTTAGTAGCCCTTGTGAGGTGTTTTTTTATGTCTGAAAAAATAAACGATTTGCTACAAATATTTATTCGCTATTTACAAATCGAACGAAATTATTCTGAATTGACGATTCAAGAGTATCAATTCGATATTATGCAATTTGAAAAGTTCATGATTGAACAAAGTATCCAATCAATTGAAGACGTTGAGTATTTAGACGTTCGGTTATTTTTAACAACCTTGTATGAACAACAGTTGGCTCGCTCAACCATCTCTCGTAAAATATCTAGTTTACGTAGCTTTTTTCACTTTTTAGTACGTGAACAGCATGTTACCAGTAATCCATTTTCTTTCGCACACTTGCCGAAAGCCGAAAAAAGATTGCCTAGTTTCTTTTATGAAGAAGAAATGGAACAATTATTTGCTACTTGTGAAGGAAATGACCCATTATCGAAGAGAAATCGTGCACTCTTAGAATTACTGTATGCAACGGGAATTCGTGTAAGTGAATGTGCTACTATCGAAATAACAAATATTGATTTCGAGCTTTCAACTATATTAGTGAAGGGGAAAGGAAGAAAAGAAAGATATGTTCCCTTTGGAAGCTTTGCTCATGATGCGATCAAAAGGTATATAGATGAAGCAAGAAGTGTTTTAATGAAGTCATCTATGAAGCATTCTTATTTATTTGTGAATTACCGAGGAGGAGCTCTTACCCCGAGAGGTATTCGTCATATTTTAACAAAATTGATTGAGAAGGCCTCGCTAACTGGAAAGATTCATCCTCATATGTTGAGACATACATTTGCGACTCATCTTTTAAATAACGGGGCAGATTTACGTTCTGTCCAGGAGCTACTAGGTCATGAACATTTATCTTCAACTCAAATTTATACGCACGTGACGAAGGAGCATTTGAAGAAAACTTATCTTACACACCATCCGCGTGCTTAATATAGAAGGAGTGAGTAAGGATGCAACAATTTCATGCAACAACAATCTTTGCTGTACAACATAATGGAAAATGTGCTATGAGTGGGGATGGTCAAGTTACCTTTGGCAATGCAGTCGTGATGAAACACACAGCTAGAAAAGTTCGAAAGCTTTTTAACGGAAAAGTATTAGCAGGATTTGCAGGATCTGTGGCGGATGCCTTCACGCTTTTTGAAAATTTTGAGAGTAAGCTGCAAGAATATAACGGAAATCTTCAGCGGGCAGCGGTAGAGTTAGCGAAATTATGGCGCAGTGATAAGGTGTTAAGAAAATTGGAAGCGATGTTGATTGTAATGGACCAAAAAGATTTATTGTTAATATCCGGAACAGGTGAAGTCATTGAACCGGACGATGGTATTTTAGCAATTGGTTCTGGTGGCCATTACGCGCTTGCAGCAGGAAGAGCATTAAAAAATTATGCAGAAGGTCTTAGTGCAAAAGAAATTGCAAAAGCTGCTCTCGAAATAGCGGGGGAAATTTGTGTTTATACAAATGATCGTATTATTGTGGAAGAGCTTTAATAAAAGGAGTGAGCCGCATGAAAAACAATACAATTCAGTTAACACCGAGACAAATTGTTGAGCGATTGGATCAATATATAATAGGACAAAAAGACGCAAAAAAAGCTGTTGCCGTTGCTTTACGAAATCGCTTCCGTCGAAGTTTATTATCAGATAAGCTCCGTGATGAGGTGAATCCGAAAAATATTTTAATGATTGGTCCAACAGGTGTAGGGAAAACAGAGATTGCTCGTCGTATTGCGAAGCTTGTTGGTGCTCCATTTGTGAAAGTAGAAGCAACGAAGTTTACAGAAGTCGGTTATGTTGGGCGAGATGTTGAATCAATGGTTCGCGATCTGATGGAGACATCTGTAAGAATTGTAAAGGAAGAAAAGATGCACTCTGTACAAGAAAAAGCAGAGGAAGCGGCTACACGTCGCTTAGTTGACTTGCTTGTCCCATCTAAGAAGAAAAATAGTCATTACAAGAATCCATTTGAAATGTTGTTTGGAGGAAATGCTGAGACCATTTCAGAAAAAGAAAGTGATTCTTCTGAAGAGACGAATGTAAAAGAAAGAAAACAAATGATCGCGGAGAAACTGGCGCACGGAGAATTGGAAAATGAAATTGTCACAGTAGAAGTTGAGGAACAACCAGTCTCAATGTTTGATATGCTACAAGGATCGGGTATGGAACAGATGGGGATGAATATGCAAGACGCTTTAAGCAGCTTTATGCCAAAGAAAAAGAAAAAAAGAAAGCTTCCAGTAAAAGAAGCTAGAAAATTATTGACAAATGAAGAGGCACAAAAGCTCATTGATATGGATGAAGTAACTCAAGAAGCCGTTCAACGTGCCGAACAAACTGGAATTATTTTTATCGATGAAATTGATAAAATTGCAAGTAAAGGTAATTCCTCCTCTGCTGACGTATCAAGAGAGGGCGTCCAACGTGATATTCTTCCTGTTGTAGAAGGGTCCACCGTTGTGACGAAATACGGCCCTGTAAAAACAGATCATGTACTATTTATTGCTGCAGGTGCCTTTCATATGGCAAAGCCTTCTGATTTAATCCCAGAGTTGCAAGGGAGATTCCCGATTCGTGTAGAATTACAGAAGCTATCTGTCGATGATTTTGTTCGCATTTTAGTGGAACCAGACAATGCGTTACTTAAGCAATATAAGGCATTATTGGAAACAGAAGGTATAGAAATTGAATTTTCTGACGATGCTATACGTAAAATAGCTGAAATTGCTTATAATGTCAATCAAGATACAGACAATATCGGAGCACGCAGACTCCATACAATTTTGGAGAAATTATTAGAGGACTTATCATTTGAAGCTCCAGATATTAATTTGGAAACCGTTCAGATCACTCCTCAATATGTTGAGGAGAAATTAGGAGCGATTTCTCAAGATAAAGACTTAAGTCAATTTATTTTATAAAAATTGAATTGTGATTTTAGGAGGAAGAAAGATGGATTTATTATCTAGAACGAGAAAAATTAATTCAATGTTACAAAAAGCGGCAGGTAGACCTGTTAATTTTAAAGAAATGGCGGAAACTTTATCAGAGGTCATTGAGTCTAATATTTTTGTTGTCAGTCGACGAGGAAAATTATTAGGTTTTGCCATTAACCAACAAATCGAAAATGACCGAATGAAACATATGCTTCAGGAACGCCAATTTCCAGAAGAATATACAAAAAATTTGTTTAATATCAGTGAAACTTCCCCAAATTTAGATATTAATAGTGATTATACAGCATTCCCAATTGAAAATAAGGAATTATTCCAAAGTGGCTTAACAACGATTGTTCCGATTATTGGTGCTGGAGAGCGTTTAGGTACATTGATTTTAGCTCGTCTTCAAGAGAAATTTCATGATGACGATTTAATTCTTGCTGAATACGGTGCTACCGTTGTTGGAATGGAAATTTTACGTGAAAAAGCGGAGGAAATTGAAGAAGAAGCTCGTAGTAAGGCCGTTGTGCAAATGGCTATTAGCTCCTTATCATACAGTGAGCTTGAAGCTATTGAACATATCTTTGAAGAACTCGATGGGAAAGAAGGCTTACTTGTCGCTTCAAAAATTGCGGATCGCGTAGGGATTACACGTTCTGTGATTGTGAACGCATTAAGAAAGCTTGAAAGTGCAGGTGTAATTGAATCACGTTCGCTTGGAATGAAGGGAACTTATATTAAGGTACTAAATGATAAATTCCTTATGGAACTAGAAAAATTAAAATCTCACTAATTCATATAATTGATCAATTGTTGTCCGTCGATGATAATCGGCGGATTTTTTTGTGAGGAAAGAGATAGGACCTTCCTCTTAATACCGATCAGATGGATATAAGAAAATATTCCAAATAAGTTCACAATATTCTATGAAATGGTGTGGAAATGTGCATCATAAGCGATTAGAATGAAATTTATCACCATTTGATGAATTTTGTCCCAAAAGGGGAAAATTGTGATATATTTATTGTTGTAATTTTTTTCTAAATAGTACTAATGTTATGCTATTTGGGGATTTATAGGTATAATGTATCTGTGAAATATTGGGATGAATTGTGTATAATGGTTTAGGACATGTTCATTTATTCGGGATTATTCGACAGGAGGTGACGGAACATGAATTTATTCTCGGACACTATTTCATTACTTGAACGATCTTTAGATTATTCCTCGCTTAAGCAAAAAGTCATCTCAAATAATATAGCGAATGCAGATACCCCAAAATATAAGGCGAAGGATGTAAGTTTTAAAAAAATGTTTGCCGAATCAATAGCAAATCAAAAGCAAATGTCAGCCTTTCGGTCAAACAATCGTCACTTTGATTTCCAAATGAATACGAATCACCCAGCTGTTGTGACAACTCGTCATGTGAATGTAAATAATAATGGAAACAGTGTGGATGTTGACAAGGAAATGTCTGATTTAGCAACAAATCAAATCTATTATAATGCTGTGACTGAGGGAATAAATGGGAAGTTTCAAACACTGCAAACCGTCATTAAAGGAGGAAAATAATCATGTCCATTTTTCATAGTATGAATGTAACGGCCTCGGCTTTAACGGCGCAAAGACTAAGAATGGACGTTATTTCTTCCAATATGGCAAATGTCGATACGACAAGAGCTAAGTTGGTCGATGGTGAATGGCAGCCGTATCGTCGGAAATCGGTTGTATTGTCACCAAAAGAAGGTAGTTTTCAGTCCTACTTAAACCAGGCAATGAATTCAAAAGATTTACATTCTGTGGGGCAAGGATTACAAGTGAAACGAATCGTTGAAGATGATCTTACCCCTTTCAAACAAGTATATGACCCTGAACACCCCGATGCGAATGCAGAAGGGTATGTTCAACTGCCCAATGTTGACCCTTTAAGGGAAATGGTCGATTTAATGTCAGCAACTCGTTCCTATGAAGCGAATGTGACCGTCTTCAACGCTTCTAAAGGAATGATGATGAAAGCACTTGAAATCGGAAAATAAAGGAGTGAATCCAAATGACTATTCAATCATTGAATACAGTAGCATCACCTTTTTTTAAAACCGTCAGTTCAATGAATGGAATGAAGCCCTCTCCAAATGAGTCAGGACAAAAGTTTGCGAGTATGCTGAAAGACTCAATTGAGAAGCTTAATGAATCTCAAACGCAATCAGATCAAATGACTGAGAAATTGGCAAGGGGAGAAAAAGTGGATTTACACCAAGTGATGATTACTGCTCAAAAAGCAAGTATCTCCTTACAGTTGGCGGTTGAAATCCGCAATAAAGCTGTAGAAGCATACCAAGAAATGATGAGAATGCAAGTGTAATAGACGGTTATTTAGTCAGAAGTAAGAACATAACCGGGGGATTATGATGAAGGAAAACTCGAAGCAATGGATGAATAAACAAATAGAATTTTGGAAGAGTCGATCCAAGAAACAAAAGATAATGGCGGGGGGAGTACTTCTTCTTCTCATCATCGCGATATCTATTACTGCTTACTTTGCCACTAGAACTGAAATGGTGCCACTATACAGTGATTTAGCTCCTTCAGAAATTGGCACAGTGAAAGAAAGCTTGGATACTAGAAAAATAACGTATGAAATTGTTGATGGTGGAACGACGATCATGGTTCCGAAAGAATCTGTTGATAACCTAAAGGTCGATCTAGCGGCGGAAGGTCTCCCGAAATCTGGAAATATAGATTACAGCTTTTTTAGCCAAAACGCTGGGTTCGGGATGACAGATAATGAATTTAACGTTTTAAAATTAGATGCCATGCAGACAGAATTAGCCGAATTAATAAAAGGAATTGATGGCGTAAAAGATGCCAAAGTGATGATCAATCTCCCTGAGAAAGGGATTTTCGTTAAGGAAGATGGTGAAAAGGCTTCAGCCTCTGTTGTCCTAAACACAGAAAACGGTTATCAATTTGATGAAAGACAAATTAAATCGCTTTATCACTTAGTTTCAAAAAGCGTTCCCAATTTACCTACAGATAATATCGTCATAATGAATCAAAACTTTGAGTATTTTGACATAAAAAATAATAATTCTTCTATCTCAGGCAATATGATGGCCCAACAGATGGATGTGAAGAAACAAATTGAACGAGACTTGCAGAGACAAGTGCAAACGATGCTCGGAACGTTAATGGGCCAAGATAAAGTGGTCGTATCTGTCACAGCGGATGTCGACTTCACACAGGAAAATCGAGAGGAAAATCTTGTGACACCTGTTGATGAAGAGGATATGGAAGGAATTGCAATAAGTGCACAAAGAATTACGGAAACCTACACAGGGAATGGCGCAGCAGCTGGGGGAATTCCTCAAGCTGAAGACCCAGCGGATTCTTTAGGTGGTACATATGTTGAAGGGGCAAATGGAAATGGCGACTATGAGCGTGTAGAAGAAACGATTAATAATGAAGTGAACCGAATAAAGAAAAATATTAAAGAGAGTCCTTATAAAATACGGGATCTCGGGATTCAAGTCATGGTAGAACCACCCAATTCGAAAGATACCGATTCATTGCCACAACAAAGGATAGATGACATTACAAATGTGCTGTCGACCATTGTAAGAACCTCGATTGATAAAAGCTATCAAGAAGAATTAACAGATCAAGATTTAGAAGATAAAATCGCTGTTTCTGTACAACCATTTGCAGGAAAAGTGAAGTTTGATGAGCAATCGAAACCACTAATTCCATGGTGGGTATATGTAATTGGTGGAATTTTACTACTGATTATCGGTATTCTAGTCTTCCTTATGATTCGTTCACGCCATAATGAAGTGGAAGAAGATGATTTGTCAATCACAGAGCAAGAGGAGAAAACCGTTGAAGATCTAGAAATTGCAGAAATCGATACAGAAGAATCCATACGTAAAAAACAACTTGAAAAGATGGCAAAAGAGAAGCCAGAAGAATTCGCAAAATTATTAAGAACTTGGCTAACTGATGAGTAGGAGGAATTTGAATTGGCGGGAAGGGACAAAAAGCTAACAGGTAAACAAAAGGCTGCCATTCTGCTCATCTCACTTGGACCGGATGTGGCATCATCTGTTTACAAACATCTATCAGAAGAAGAAATTGAAAAATTAACATTAGAAATTTCTGGTGTAAAAAAAGTAGATTCAGCTGAAAAAGATCATATTTTAGAAGAATTTCATCATATCGCTCTCGCTCAAGACTATATATCTCAAGGTGGAATAGGATATGCGAAAACGGTCCTTGAAAAAGCTCTAGGAAAAGACCAAGCGCAAGCGATTATTAATCGGCTCACATCGTCTTTGCAAGTTCGTCCATTTGACTTTGCAAGACGTGCTGAGCCAAGCCAAATATTAAATTTTATCCAAAATGAGCATCCGCAAACGATTGCCTTGATTCTTTCTTATTTAGAACCACAGCAAGCCGGACAAATTTTATCGGAATTACCTCAAGAGGTTCAAGCCGATATCGCCAAACGGATTGCGTTGATGGACAGTACCTCACCAGAAATCATTAGCGAAGTAGAAGCTATATTGGAAAGAAAATTAAGTGCAACTGTTACACAAGATTATACGCAAACGGGTGGAATTGAAGCGGTGGTAGAAGTATTAAATGGTGTCGATCGTTCGACAGAGAAGACAATTTTGGATGCACTTGAAATCGAAGACCCAGAACTATCTGAAGAGATTAAGAAGCGGATGTTTGTCTTCGAAGATATTGTTACACTTGATAATCGTTCTATCCAACGGGTAATCCGTGATTGTGAAAATGAAGATCTTTTACTTTCACTTAAAGTGTCTAGCGATGAAGTGAAAGAAATCGTATTTCGAAATATGTCAACTCGTATGGTGGATACATTTAAAGAAGAAATGGAATTTATGGGACCTGTTAGGCTTCGGGATGTGGAAGAAGCCCAGTCGCGAATTGTTAGTGTCATTCGCCGCTTAGAAGAAGCAGGGGAAATCATCATCGCTCGCGGCGGAGGAGATGATATCATTGTCTAGAATTATTAAATCTCGCTTTGCGAAGGAACGGGAGGAAACGTCAAAAATCATTGAAATCAAAATGATTCGGCCTCCCCAAATAGCGGAAGAAGAAGGGCAAGTAGATGAATCTAATTATTTAATCGAAAAAGAACAGCTTTTTTTGGAGGCAAATGAGCAAGCCAAAGAAATTAAGAGGAAGGCAATAGAATCCGCTGAACAAACTCGGCAACAAATAGAGGAAGAAAAACAACAATGGAACGAAGAAAAGCAACAGTTAATTGAAGAAGCATTTGAACAGGGTTTAACAAAAGGCAATGAAGAAGGAAGAAGACGGGGATATGAAGAGTGGATTTCTCAAATAGAAATCGCTAAACAAGTCATTGACGAATCGAAAATGGAATTTGAGAAAAATGTCCAGGGATCTGAAAAAGTCATATTAGATTTATCCATGAAAATAGCCGAAAAAATCATCGGAATTGCGTTGGAAAATCAGGAGGGATCATTCATATCTCTAGTCAAACAAGGGCTAAAAGCTTGCCGGGATGAACATGAAGTGCAAATCCATATACATCCGAATCAATATTCATTACTTGTTTCCCAAAGAGAAGAACTCGAAGCCATTTTCCCTGTCAATGCCCAACTTTACTTATATCCGAATGAAGATTTGCCCGAAGATGGTTGTTATATTGAAACGAAACAGGGCCATTTAGACATCAGTGTGGATAGTCAATTGCAACAAATCCGGAATAAATTGTTTGAATTAATCGAAGGAGATTTCAAATGATGAAGGCTGTTGATTTGATAGAATTGATTGAAAAGGTGGATTCATTTCAACATTACGGAAGAGTGAAACGGGTAGTCGGTCTTATGATTGAATCTCAAGGCCCAGAATGTTCCATTGGGGATATTTGTTATATTTATACAAATGGAAAGGACAAACATCAAAGAATTACCGCAGAAGTGATTGGATTTAGAGATGAGATGGTCATCCTTATGCCGTTTTCAAATATAAACGAAATTTCACCTGGAAGCTTAGTGGAATCCATTCGTAAACCATTAGAGGTGAAAGTAGGTTCTGCTCTTATCGGGAAAGTGCTCGATTCCATGGGGAAACCGATGGATGGGTCGGTATTACCGAAAGGATTAGCATCCGTCGGGACAGACCAATCCCCTCCGAACCCACTGACAAGACCCCCAATTGATGAAGGATTAGAGGTAGGGGTACGGGCCATCGATAGTTTATTAACAGTCGGAAAAGGTCAGCGTGTCGGGATTTTTGCAGGTAGTGGCGTTGGAAAAAGTACTTTACTAGGAATGGTCGCCCGAAATACACAAGCTGATTTAAATGTGATCGCCTTGATTGGAGAGCGTGGCCGAGAAGTAAGAGAATTCATTGAGCGGGATTTAGGTCCTGAAGGGTTAGCGAAGTCGATAGTAGTTGCTGCAACATCTGACCAACCGGCTTTAATGAGAATTAAGGGAGCCTTTACAGCAACATCCATTGCTGAATACTTTCGTGATAAAGGGTTAAATGTCATGCTTATGATGGATTCCGTTACTCGTGTAGCGATGGCACAAAGAGAAATTGGCTTAGCCGTCGGTGAGCCTCCAGCGACAAAAGGATATACGCCATCTGTTTTCGCCATTTTGCCGAAATTATTAGAACGGACAGGAACAAATGATAAAGGGACAATTACCGCTTTTTACACGGTGTTAGTGGATGGCGATGATCTAAATGAACCGATTGCCGATACAGTCCGCGGGATATTAGATGGACATATTGTGCTTGACCGGGAACTTGCGAATAAAGGGCAATATCCAGCTATTAATGTGTTAAAAAGTGTAAGTCGCTTAATGAATCATTTATCATCAGATGAACATCTTGAAGCAGCTTTACAAATTCGCAATTTATTAAGCACCTATTTAAACGCCGAAGATTTAATCAATATTGGTGCATATAAAAAAGGTTCATCATCTGAAATCGACCAAGCAATCGCCTATTATCCACAAATCATCTCGCTTTTGAAACAGAGAACCGATGAGAAAGTAACGAAGGAAGAGAGTATAAACTCTTTAATTCAATTAGCAAGCAAAGGGGAATGGTCATCGTGAACTACCATTTTAAGTTTGATAAAATTCTCCATTTGAAAGAAAGAGAGAAAGATGAAGTGCTGGCAACTTATAATGAATCTTTGAAACAATTTGAAGAAGTGGCAGAAAAGTTATATTTTTTACTAAAAAAGAAAGAAGATTTATTACAGTATCAAGAAAACCAATTAGTTTCAGGGTTTTCTATCATTGAAATTCAGCATCATCAACAGTTTATTAGTAATTTAGAGAAAACCATTGATTATCATCAACAACTTGTCATCAATGCTCGCAATAAAATGAATTGGTTTAGTCAGTTATTACAAGAAAAAAATATCGAAGTGAAAAAATACGAAAAGATCAAAGAAAAAGACATGAAAAGATTTAAAGCATTCCTACTTCAAAACGAAAATAAACAAATGGACGAGATTTCGACCATTCAATTTATGAACCGTGGAAATTAGGTGAGTTCTATGGCAAAAAAAAAGAAAAATGAATTAGCAGATAAACTAGAAAAGAAGGATTCTAGTAAACTTCAATGGTTTTTATTTGTCATCATCATTCCACTATTATTTGCGATGACGATCGGGTTGATCGTCATGACGATTGCAGGTGTGAATGTGTTTGAAAAAGCAAAAGATATCAGCGGGAAGATCCCGGGTATTTCTAAGTTGACAGATGCACCAACAAATCAAAAAAGTGATGAAGAATTAGAAAAGAAAGTCGTCTCCCTTCAAGCTGAAATTAAAGACCGAGAAGCCAAAATCGAACAATTGCAAAAGAAGCTAGACTCATCAGAACAAGAAGTGGAAACATTGAAAGTCGAGAAAGATCGATTAGAAATTGAGATGAAAAATCTCATGAACGAAAAGAGTCAAAAGACTGCGAATAACGAAGGCAAACAATTAACGAAAACATATGAATCCATGTCACCGAAAAACATTGCCAATATCTTACCAAATTTATCCGATCAAGATGCCGTTCAATTATTAAATGGATTAAGTACAGATCAGCAAGGAAAAGTATTGGAAAAATTACCACCAGAAACAGCCGCAAAATATACGAAATTATTGTCAAATATCACATCATAAAGGAAAGAAAGATGTCTTGATGAAGAGAGGTGGATATGAATGGACGTTGGGGTGTTTTTTAAGGGAAGGACAGAACAAGCGAATCCTTTGACGAGAAAAGCAGATGGACTGTTCACGGCAAAGGAGAATTTTGCACACACATTAGGAGCTGTTTTAAATCAAACGAATTCAATGACGGAAAATTCTTCTAATGTTAATGCTCAAGAGGAAAAAATACAAAATTTATTACAAATAATAAACACTGATCACATTGATCAAATAACCCATTCTGGTATTGAAAACACAATGGATGGTGGGCTTCCGAATTTAGAGGAAATAGCTAAATTGCTAGGGAGCCGATTGGAAGATGTAAAAAAATCGATTACTTCTTTACTGGAGAAATTATCCTCACATTTTTCAGATAAGAATATAAAGCAAAAGGATTTAGCGGAAATAGATTTATCAGATCTATTCCAAGTAGTTCAACTGATTGCCATCACACCCCAGCAAGAATTCGCTAATCTTTCATTGCATTCAGTAGAGGATGTTTTAAAAGTCGCGAAAGTATATGAATTAATGGGGAAACTTACGGATTTGCATTTCCAGGATGCGCAAAAGATCGCCGCGATAAAAGAGTCGCTATTATCCATTTCTAAAGTACTTGCGGATATGTTGAGAAATCAAAAAATGGGGACTGGACAAAAAATATTTTCTACTATTCAAAGTCTGAACAGAATAACAAGCAACCAAGTAACTCAAATAGTAGAAACAGCTTTCTCAAATTATGGAATGCAAGGGGAGAAGTCGGATGTATCCTTAAATGGAACGAAAGAGCCTCCCATTGCTGTAACTCCATTGTTTCAAACGATGAGTAGAACAGAACAGTTCACGTTATTCGTAAGCAGCCAACCAAGGCCGATGAATTTTGAACAATTTGTCGAGAAGTTTTCCCATTTATTAGCGAAATCGCAGCTGACAAATTTTCCGAACGGAAATAAATTATTGATTAAACTTTATCCGGAACATCTAGGATCTCTTCGCATTGAATTATTACAAAAAGACGGGATGTTGACGGCAAGAATCTTAGCGTCATCTCAGACTGTAAAAAACTTACTAGATTCCCAGTTACATAGTTTAAAAACAGCGTTCACAAGTCAGAACATTCAAGTGGACAAACTGGAAGTCAACTTTAATGGGACAGACCCGCAAAAATTTGACCGTGAGCCTAGTCAGCAACAATCCAATCGTGAAAATCAACGAAATGAAGAAGAACAGAATGATCGACAAGAAGAATCAAACAAGACCAATTTTAAAGAAATGCTATTGAATGTAGAAGTGTAGGTGATGAGATGTCTAGTAAAATCGATCCTAGTTTATATTTAGCAAATTCACCAACAAATCAACGGAAACCTGGCGGAGATATTTTAGGAAAAGATGATTTTTTAAAGCTTTTAATGGCGCAATTACAAAATCAAGATCCGATGAACCCAATGCAAGATAAAGATTTCATTGCGCAAATGGCAACATTCTCCTCATTGGAGCAAATGACGAATCTAGCCACTTCCTTTGATAAGTTTGTTCAACTTGAACAGCAAAGCCAACTGGTCACATATAATTCCTTCGTCGGAAAAGAGGTCACTTGGCATAAACTTGAAACGAGTGAAGATTCCAATGAGGAACCAAAAGTCATCGAAGGAAAAGGCATCGTGAAAAGTGTGAAGTTTAAAGAAAACACGGTTCAATTTATTTTAGAGGATGGCACCGTTTTACAGCCAGCAAATATTTCTCAAGTCAATCATCAACCATCTGGGAATGCCTTAGTAGATGCTAGCCATTTAATTGGACAAAAAGTCAGTTGGATGAAAGAGGAGAAGGAAATCTCTGATATCGTTCAATCCGTTTCTATGAAAGATGGCGTGATTTGGCTCCTGATGAAAACGGGAGAAAAGATAAATGCCGATCATTTGATTAAAATAGAAAAAAGTGAATAATAACAATCACTTCATGAAACATGATGTGGGATTTTATTTTGTGAATAGAAACAAAGGTAGCCGATCTGTTTGACTAATCAAAATTTAGGCAATGAGAAAGGGGAAAAAGTATATGCTACGTTCGATGTACTCTGGAATTAGTGGGGTCAAAAACTTTCAAACAAAATTAGATGTTATCGGTAATAATATTGCCAATGTGAATA
This sequence comes from Oikeobacillus pervagus, assembly GCF_030813365.1. Taxonomy (NCBI): domain Bacteria; kingdom Bacillati; phylum Bacillota; class Bacilli; order Caryophanales; family Bacillaceae; genus Oikeobacillus; species Oikeobacillus pervagus. The sequence continues at coordinate 88,735 of NZ_JAUSUC010000005.1, read as the reverse complement.
CATACGGTTTCAAAAAAGGTCGTGTCACCTTTAAAGATCTCATGAGTCAAACCGTTTCAGGTGCAAGTCGCCCAGGCTTAAATGTCGGAGGGCAAAACCCGAAACAAGTCGGACTAGGGGCAACCATTGCGACGATTGATTTAATCGATACACAAGGAAGTCTCCAAACAACCGGCCGAGTGCTCGATGTCGGAATAAACGGCGATGGCTATTTCACCGTAGCCCAAGGGAATAACCTTTTATATACAAGAGCAGGAAACTTTTATTTAGATAGCAATGGTTCATTGGTGACGGGGGACGGGATGAAGGTACAAGGATATAACGTGAGAGACGATGGAACAATTGATCGTAATACGATTAAAGATATTGTGCTCGATACGAATACCGTCATGCCACCGAATGAAACTACATTTGTGAATTTTGGTGGGAATTTGAACGCAGAGGCTCCAAACTATAATAATACTGATTCAAATACTGCTGATGGAAGAGTTACAATTGATTTCAAAGTAAAAGATCAACTTGGAAGAGATATTAATTTGCAAGTAGAATTTAAAAAAACTAATGAAAATAAATGGAGCTATAAGTTGAAAACATCAGATCCGAAAAACACAATAGAAGGGCAAACAAACACAGAATTATCCTTTGAAAAAGGTGTTTTAAATGATACACCCCTTGAGTCAATAACCATAAAAACAACTGATGGCTTGGAAGTTCCTATTAAACTAGACTTCTCCAACATCACTCAATTTGCCAGTGCCTCCACTGCCAATGTCGATAAAATGGATGGCAATGCGGAAGGCTACTTAGAAAGCTTCAATATCGGGGCTTCTGGGGAAATTAATGGGGTATATTCGAACGGACAGGTGGCAACGCAAGGGCAATTAGTTGTAGCAACGTTTGCCAATAATGGCGGATTAATGAAGGCTGGAAATAACTATTTCCAAGCGTCTAATAACTCTGGAATTCCGAATTATGGGGTTGCCAATGAAGGTCGTGGGGCTTTGCAATCAGGTGCTCTTGAAATGTCCAATGTGGACTTATCGGAAGAATTTACCGAAATGATCGTTGCGCAGCGTGGTTTCCAAGCGAACACGAGAATTATTACGACATCAGATGAAATTTTGCAAGAGCTTGTGAACTTAAAACGTTAATAGACTGAAACTACTTCTTTATAAAGGAAAGCTACTATTTTGAATAGGCAAGGAGGGACAGTGATATTCCCATCATGGTTAGTCTAATGTAAAAAAACTTACCCATGATGGGGAGCACTGACATACAGTGATTCCAGTGACAAGGTTAAACGGGAAATCGTTTTTACTAAATGCGATCTACATAGAAATGATAGAGTCTTTTCCAGATACGACGATTACACTGACGAATGGTCGTAAATTTGTGGTGAAGGAGTCGGAAGGAGAGGTCAAACAGCTCATCCTTGATTTCTATAAGCAAGTTCATCTTCTAGGGGGACAAATGTTGGAGGGATGCGAAGATGGAGAATGAAAAACAAAAAAATAAAATTTTATCGGTGATGCTAATCTTATTAACTGTCATTACACTCGTAGGGGCAGTCGTCATCATTATGATTCTTAAATCATCGAATACGGGAATAGCAAAAGAACCAAAAATCGATGAAGTTTTAGAGGCTTCTGTTGATGTTCCAGAACTTACAACAAACTTAGCAACGAATGATTATATTCGTATTTCGTTTAAAATCGAAACGGAAAGCAAGGAAGCAAAAAAAGAGTTAGAAAAACGCGATTTTCAAACAAAAAATATTATTATAAAAGAACTATCTGAGTTAAAATCCGATGATTTAAAGGGGAAGGAAGGGAAAGACCGGTTATGTGACCAACTAAAAATGAAGTTAAATGAAGTGATGCAAGAAGGGAAAGTTATTAATGTATACATCACCTCCTATATTATACAATAAGGAAAAATAGAATAGAGAACTGGAGGTGACAGGATGTCTGGTGATATTTTATCGCAAAGTGAAATTGATGCCCTACTTTCAGCGTTGTCAACGGGTGAAATGGATGCCGATGAATTAAAAAAAGAAGAAGAGACAAAGAAAATTAAAGTATATGATTTCAAAAGGGCTTTGAGATTTTCAAAAGATCAAATTCGTAGTTTAACAAGGTTGCATGAAAATTTTGCTAGATTATTAACGACTTATTTTTCAGCACAGCTCAGAACGTACGTGCAAATATCCGTTGCATCTGTCGATCAAATTCCGTATGAAGAATTTATCCGTTCGATTCCAAATATGACGATATTAAATGTGTTTGAGGTTCCGCCTTTAGTTGGTCGTATTCTAATGGAAGTGAATCCGAATGTTGCTTATGCGATGATGGATCGCATGTTAGGTGGACAAGGGACAAGTATGAATAAGGTGGAGAATTTAACAGAAATTGAAACGAAGATCATGAGCAATATGTTTGAGCGTGCCATTGAATATTACCCAGAGGCATGGGCGAATATAGCAGAAATTAGCCCACTTTTAACTGATTTCGAAGTGAATCCACAATTTTTGCAAATGGTCTCTCCAAATGAAACGGTTGTCGTCATTTCTTTAAATACGACGGTAGGAGAAGCGACAGGAATGATCAATATTTGTATTCCTCATGTTGTACTTGAACCGATCATTCCAAAATTATCTGTTCATTATTGGATGCAAACATCCGAGAAAAAGGAAAGAAAAGCGGGGGAATTGGAAAGTTTAGAAACCCGCATAAAAAAAGCGAATATTCCAGTCGTTGTTGAGCTGGGTGGCTCCACTATAACAATTGAAGATTTCTTATTGTTAAGTGCTGGAGATGTGATTGAATTGAAGCAAAGCATCACAGATCCTTTGCAAGTAAAAATAGGAGAAATTCCGAAATTTATAGCACAACCAGGAAAGTTGAACAATAAATTAGCTATACAAATTTTAGACTCATTGAAGGGGGGAGACAACGATGATGAGTGATGATATGCTTTCACAAGATGAAATTGATGCTCTTTTACGAGGGGGATCTAATGAAAGTGAAAAGGATCAAGAGGATGAGTTGATTCCGGAAATGAATGTTGAAGATTACTTAGATTCGTTTGAACAAGATGCCCTAGGGGAAATTGGCAATATTTCTTTTGGAAGTTCCGCTACAGCGCTTTCCAGTTTGTTAAATCAGAAAGTAGAAATTACCACCCCTGCTGTTTCGATTATTGAGAGAAAAAATATCCAAAAGGAGTTTCCTCATCCATATGTGGCCATTCAAGTTCAATATACAGATGGATTCACGGGTGCGAATTTATTAGTCATTGAACAGACGGATGCAGCTATTATCGCTGATCTAATGCTTGGGGGCAATGGAGAAAATCCTAATCCTGAGTTAGGTGAAATTCAATTGAGTGCTGTTCAAGAAGCTATGAATCAAATGATGGGTTCAGCAGCAACTTCAATGTCTACGATTTTTCATAAACGTGTAGATATTTCACCGCCTACGATCGAATTAATGGATTTAGTTCAAGGGGAGGGTGGCGATCCCATTACAGAGCTAGATTTGATCGTCAAAATTTCCTTTAAACTTCAAATTGGGAAGTTGATTGATTCTAATATAATGCAATTATTGCCATTGCCGTTCGCAAAAGGGTTAGTAATGGAGCTTATGAATCCCCCTCAACAAGAGGAAGTCACATTGACTCATCAAGAAACTAGCCCAATTCCGAGCACTCAAGCAGTAGTTGGAAATGAGGAAATGGCACATTCACAAATTGAAGCGAATGAACAGGCGAATGTTGGACAGCAAATGCCTAACCAAACTGCTCCAGTGTATAATCATGCGCCACAGCAGATGGGATCCAGCATGCAACCAACCACACCACATCATTTTGGTGGAAATGCTACACAAACACAGATACAGCAACCTGTACATGTGCAACCGGCATCGTTTGCGAATTTTGAGCAGCCATCCATTCACCAAATGGAAGCAAGAAATTTTAATATGTTATTAGATATCCCGCTTCAAGTAACAGTAGAGCTTGGTAGAACAAAACGGTCTGTTGAAGAAATTTTAGAATTAACATCTGGTTCCATCATTGAGCTGGATAAACTCGCAGGTGAACCAGTCGACATATTAGTTAATAGCCGACTGATTGCAAAAGGAGAAGTAGTCGTCATTGATGAAAATTTTGGAGTACGTATTACCGACATTATGAGTCAGAGAGATCGAATTCATAATTTAAATAATGAATAGCATTTGATAAGGGGGAATTATACATGGGAAAAAGAATTTTAATTGTCGATGATGCTGCATTTATGAGAATGATGGTTAAGGATATTTTATCGAAGAATGGGTATGAAGTAGTCGGAGAAGCAGCTGATGGAGCGCAAGCGGTAGAAAAATATAAGGAATTAACCCCAGATTTAGTGACAATGGATATTACAATGCCCGAAAAAGACGGAATTTCTGCCTTAAAAGATATTAAAGCCCATGACCCAAATGCAAAAGTCATTATGTGTTCAGCGATGGGACAGCAAGCCATGGTGATTGATGCAATTCAAGCAGGAGCAAAAGATTTTATCGTTAAACCATTCCAGGCGGACCGTGTGATTGAGGCGATTTCAAAAGCGCTTGGATCATAATAAGAAGGTGTCATTATTGAAAAATCGACTCATTACAAGTTTATTCGCCTTCACCCTTAGCTTTTGTCTTGCTTTGTTCTGGGGGAATGGAATTCAAACTTTTGCTGAATCATTTGATCAACAAAATGTAAAGGATTGCTACGAACACCCTGATAAGTGCAAAAAAAATATAGACAATACAAAGGCGAATCCAATCGATTCAACCGAAACATCTAACGGTGTTAATGCATGGAACTTTATGAAAATGATCGGTGCTTTATTATTTGTCATTGCTTTAATCTATTTTTTATTAAAATTCATTAACCAGAGGAGCCGTACATATCAGCAGACGAAAATGATTCAGCATTTGGGTGGTTCTCCTTTAGGGGGGAATCGTTCCGTACAAATTGTAAAAGTTGGGAATCGAATATTCGTTTTAGGAATCGGCGAAAATGTGGAGCTCTTGAAAGAGATTGACGAACCGAATGAGTATAATCAACTGATTCATATGTATAACGACAATATGGATCAAATGTTGCAGACGAAAGATTTGTTCACAACACTTGTACAAAAAGTAAAAGGACACCAAAAGGATCAAAAACGGTCAGGTCATCAATCGAAGCCGTTTCGTGCAATTTTTACCAACCAATTGGAAGATTTGAAGAAAGAACGTAGGAATACGCTAGAAAAGTTCGAGGATAAGGGGAAAAAGTTAGATGAATGAGTTTATGCAATTTTTTAATAACAGCTCACCTGAAAATGTCGCAACATCTGTTAAACTTTTACTTTTATTAACCGTCCTTTCTTTAGCGCCAAGCATATTAATTTTAATGACTTGTTTTACTAGGATCATTATTGTTCTATCATTTGTCCGGACATCACTCGCTACACAGCAAATGCCTCCTAACCAAGTGTTAGTTGGGCTAAGTTTGTTTTTAACTTTTTTCGTTATGGCACCAACTTTTCAACAAGTAAATGACCAAGCATTAACACCATTGTTCAATAATGATATTCAGCTTGAAGAGGCCTATACTCGAGCGAGTGTGCCCTTTAAAGATTTTATGAGTGAACATACTAGGCAGAAAGATCTTGAATTGTTTTTAAGTTATACAGAAGCGGAAAGACCAAAGACGATTGAGGATATCCCTTTAACAGTTATGGTTCCTGCTTTTGCATTAAGCGAGATCAAAACAGCGTTTCAAATCGGCTTTATGATCTTCATTCCTTTTCTAGTGATCGATATGGTCGTTGCAAGTGTCCTCATGTCGATGGGGATGATGATGCTTCCACCTGTGATGATTTCATTGCCTTTTAAAATATTATTATTTGTTTTAGTGGATGGTTGGTATTTAGTTATTCAGTCATTGTTACAAAGTTTTAAGTAGGTGGACTTCATGAGTACAGAAATGGTGATTTCATTAGCCGAAAGAGGCGTATACACGATTTTAATCATTAGTGGGCCATTATTATTATTAGCATTAGTCGTGGGTTTGATCGTAAGTATTTTTCAGGCAACAACACAAATTCAAGAGCAAACACTCGCATTTATTCCCAAAATAGTGGCTGTATTAGTAGGCGTGATTTTTTTCGGAGGGTGGATGCTTAGCAAACTAGTATCTTATGCATCTGAGATTTTTACGAATTTGACAAGGTTTGTCGGATGACATGGAAATATTCATTCCGAAATTATCGATTTTTTTATTAATTTTTGTGCGAGTTTCTTGCTTTTTTGTGACGATGCCGTTATTTTCCTATCGAACGATTCCGAGCATGCATCGTATTGCTTTTGCCCTTGTCTTATCTTGGATGATGTATTATTCGCTCGATGTGACACCTTTTGAAATAAATGCCGAGTATTATTTACTTGTATTAAAGGAAGCTCTTGTTGGTCTTTTGATCGGTTTTATTGCCTATATGATCTTAGCGGCCGTCCAAATAGCCGGGGGATTTATTGATTTTCAAATGGGGTTTGCGATTGCCAATGTCATCGACCCACAGACAGGTGCCCAAAGTCCATTATTAGGTCAGTATTTGTATATGTTTTCCTTATTATTGTTACTCGCAGTTGATGGGCATCATATCATTTTAGACGGAATTTTTTATAGTTATCAAATGATTCCAATGAAGGAGGCATTTATCCCATTTGGAAATGAAAATCTCGCGGAATATATAGTCAAAGCTTTTAATTCCATGTTTATTATCGCTTTCCAAATGGCAATCCCTGTTGTTGCCACATTATTTTTAGTAGATGTTGCCTTAGGAATTGTGGCGAGAACGGTGCCACAATTAAATATTTTTGTAGTCGGTTTTCCGATTAAAATCGCGGTTTCATTTATCGTGTTACTCATTGTAATGGGAGTCATCTTAGCTGTTGTTCAACAATTATTTGGAATGATGTTTATCGTGATGCGCGATGTGATGAAACTGATCGGGGGGACATAAGTTGAACTATTTATCCCTTAACCTTCAGTTTTTCGCTGGTGAAAAAACAGAAAAAGCCACACCAAAGAAAAAACAAGATTCTAGGAAAAAAGGACAAGTGGCCAAAAGCCAAGATGTGAATACAGCGATTGGGTTACTTTTTGTGTTTGGCTTTTTGCTTATTGCTTCAACCTTCATGGGAACAGGTGTTTTTAAAGTGTTTGAGCACACGTTTCAACATTATATGCTTATGCCCCTTACGGAAAATAATTTAAAGATGATTTCATTCGAAATGATGAAGGAATTAGCGATGATTTCAGGGCCGATTATGCTTGTTGCCCTCATTGCAGGGATTGTGGCCAATTATATGCAAGTAGGTTTTTTGTTTACGGGTGAACCTTTGAAACCAAAATTAGACAAAATCGATCCAATTAAAGGGTTTAAACGAATTTTCTCCTTACGGGCGATTGTGGAATTATTAAAATCTATTTTAAAAATATCCTTTGTTGGCGCGGTCACCTTCATCATTCTTTGGCTGAATATTGACCAAGTGCTTGGCCTTTCCTTTCAATCTTTAAAAGACACTTTAACAACGGTTGGGTCTTTAACAGTTCAAATGGGTTTAGCGGCTTCTTTTGCGTTATTATTTTTATCTCTATTAGACTATCTTTACCAAAGATATGATTTTGAGAAAAATCTTCGGATGTCAAAGCAAGATATTAAAGATGAGTATAAAAATACAGAAGGGGATCCGCTCATTAAATCACGGATCAAACAAAGGCAAAGGGAAATGGCGATGAAAAGGATGATGCAGGAAGTTCCCGAAGCAGATGTCGTCATTACGAACCCGACCCATTATGCGATTGCACTGAAGTATGATGAAGAGAAGATGGATGCTCCCTTTGTTGTTGCAAAGGGTGTCGATTATTTAGCGCAAAAAATCAAATATATTGCAAATGAAAATGATGTCATGATGGTTGAAAATCGACCGTTAGCACGGGCATTATACGACCAAGCTGAAATCGGTGAGGTTATTCCAGAAGAGTTTTTTAAAGCGGTGGCGGAAATTTTAGCTTACGTTTACCGAATCAAAAATAAATTGTAATATCCATGAAAAAGTTAGGAGAGTCCATTATGAAAGCAAGAGATATATCTGTTCTATTAAGTGTTATTTTAATAGTGGCGATGCTCGTGATACCATTTCCGCCGGGGCTATTAAGTTTACTCATCATTTGTAATATTTCTCTTGCTTTGCTTGTTTTATTAATTTCTATGAATATGAGAGAGCCCTTGCAATTCTCGGTCTTTCCTTCTTTATTATTACTCTTAACTTTGTTCCGTCTTGGTTTAAATGTGTCGACAACGCGTTCCATTTTGAGTAAGGGGGAGGCAGGCGGCGTTGTCGAGACGTTTGGAACATTCGTAGTGGGCGGAAATGTTGTGGTAGGACTTGTTGTATTCTTAATTTTAGTGATTATCCAATTTGTTGTCATTACAAAAGGTTCTGAGAGGGTTTCCGAAGTTGCGGCACGTTTCACGTTGGATGCGATGCCGGGGAAACAAATGAGTATTGATGCGGATTTAAACGCTGGGATGATTTCTGAACAAGAAGCAAGAGAACGAAGAGAAAAGGTTAGTCGAGAGAGTGATTTTTACGGAGCGATGGATGGTGCCACGAAATTTGTCAAAGGGGATGCCATTGCTGGTATTATAATCGTCTTGATCAACTTAATTTTCGGAATGATTATCGGAGTGGCTCAGCAAGATTTAGGATTTGCAGAGGCAGCTACTAGATATTCTCTATTAACTGTCGGGGATGGAATTGTCAGCCAAATTCCGGCATTACTCATTTCTACAGCCACCGGTATTGTCGTCACAAGAGCGGCTTCAAATGGGAATCTCGGGGAAGATATTATGTCACAGCTACTAGCGTATCCGATGATGTTATATGTAGCTGGCGGGACTATCTTTCTCCTCGGCCTAACTACTCCTATTAACGACATTTTGACGATTCCGGTTGCATTAGCGTTAATCACCGGAGGGTATATGCTCGGGAAAACACCAAAACATGCAGAGGAAGAGTTGCTTGAGCTAGAAGAAGAGGTAGAAACGGAAGAAATGAAAAGTCCTGAGAGTGTTGTCAACTTATTGAATATCGATCCGATTGAATTTGAATTTGGTTATGGGTTGATTCCATTAGCGGATGCGAACCAAGGCGGGGATTTATTAGACCGTATTGTCATGATTCGCCGTCAATTAGCAATTGAACTTGGCCTTGTCATTCCAGTGGTACGAATTCGCGATAATATTCAACTTCAACCAAATGAATATCGTATCAAAATTAAAGGGAGTGAGATGGCTAAGGGTGAGCTTTTTCTTGATCATTATTTAGCGATGAGTCCGGGGGGAGACGATGATTCAATTGAAGGAATAGATACGATTGAACCTTCATTCGGACTACCTGCGAAATGGATTACCGAGAATGAGAAAGAACAGGCTGAAATTTTAGGTTACACAGTGGTAGACCCACCTAGTGTTGTCTCCACTCATATCACAGAGATCATTAAAGCAAATGCTCATGATTTATTAGGAAGACAGGAAACACAACAATTAATTGATCATCTAAAAGAAACATACCCGATTTTAATTGAAGAAGTTACCCCAAATCCACTATCAGTAGGGGAAGTACAAAAAGTATTAGCGAAATTATTAAAAGAAAATGTTTCCATTCGTAATTTACCGATCATTTTTGAAACATTGGCTGATTATGCCAAAATGACATCCGATACAGATTTGCTCACTGAATATGTTAGACAAGCTCTTTCAAGACAAATCACGAATCAATTCGCTGAAAATGGTGAAACATTAAAAGTTATTACACTATCAAGGCAAATCGAAAAAACGATAGCAGATGGGGTTCAACAGACAGAACATGGGAACTATTTATCCATTGATCCAACTGAATCTCAAAAAATATTAGAGGCGATTGCAGAACAAGCAGAACAATTGTCTTATATGCAACAAACTCCGATTCTATTATGCTCGCCTGCCATTCGGATGTATGTACGACAATTGTCAGAAAGGTATTTTCCGCAGCTTCCGATTCTATCTTACAATGAATTGGAAGCGAATATCGAAGTACAAAGTGTAGGGGTGGTGAACATGAATTGAAAGTAAAGAAATATATGGCCCCCTCTATGCCAGAGGCAATGAAGCGAATTCGTGCAGAACTTGGTGAACAAGCAGTTATTTTGAACTCAAGGATGGTTTATTCAGGCGGTTTTTTAGGTTTATTTAAAAAGAAAAACATAGAAGTCATTGCAGCGATGGATCCTGAAGTGAATCATCTTCGCCCTCAGCTGAAAGACAAACCAAAAATTATCTCGAAAGACTCAGTACAACCAAGAATGCAACCGATTGACGAAGAAAAGGATAAGGAAACACTGGCTATTACGAAAGAAATGAAAGAGCTGAGAACCCTTATTCATCAATTATCAGATAGGCAATCACTGCGGATTGAAGCATATCCAGATGACATCCAGAGAATTCTCATCCAGCTTTCGGATCAAGGAGTCGAAAACATTTATCTCCATCAAATAGGTGAACATTTATTAACGAAATGGAAAGAATCGAAAGAGGAAATTGAGTTTTTAACGATTAGAGAATGGACTTTGAATTTTTTGAAAAACAAAATAGCTCCCATTCAAGGAACACTTCCTCCTTTTACGAAAAAATTCGTTAATGTAGTGGGTCCCACAGGTGTAGGGAAAACAACAACATTAGCTAAATGTGCCTCTTTGGCGGTGCTTGAACAAAGGAAAAAAATTGCCTTTATTACGACAGACACGTATAGAATTGCTGCCATCGAGCAGTTAAAAACATATGGAAACCTATTAAATGTTCCTGTAGAAGTCGTGTACAAACTTTCAGATTTTCAAAAAGCAGTGGAAAAGTTTAACGACTTTGACCATATCTTTATTGACACTGCCGGAAGAAACTACCGTGACCCTGTGTATGTAGAAGAGTTAAAAAAAGTGATCGATTTTGATGAGGATATGGATACGTACTTAGTGCTTAGTTTAACGGCTAAACAGCAAGATTTAGAGGAGATCATTGAAATATTTGAGAAAGCACCAATCACCCAATTTATTTTTACAAAAATGGATGAGACACGTAGTTGTGGAGCTTTATTTAATTTAATGATGAAATATGGAAAAGGAGTTGCTTTTATCACGAATGGTCAAAATGTACCAGATGATCTGATTGAAGCGGATGCTGAGATCATGACCAAACTTTTACTTGAGGTTGAGAAAAAATGAAGGATCAAGCAGAATCTTTGCGTTTAAAAATAATGAAAGCGCAAGGTAAACAAGCAACAACCGTTGCCGTTGTAAGTGGAAAAGGCGGAGTAGGAAAATCTAATTTTTCAATGAACTTTGCGATTTCTTTAGCGAAGAACGGGAAGAAAGTTCTCCTTTTTGATTTAGATATTGGAATGGGGAATATTCATATTTTATCTGGGCAAGTCGTGGATCGCTCCATTGCGGATTTTTTTGCGGGGGAGTATGAACTAGAAGAAATTATACTACAAGGACCTAATGAAATATCGTATGTATTCGGTGGTTCTGGATTAGCCCAAATCGTAGAATGGTCCCAAACGACTTTTGAACGATGGCTCGATGCTCTTGAATCGCTCCAGTATGAGTATGATTATTTTTTGTTTGATATGGGAGCAGGGGCTACTAGTGAAAGCTTGGAACTACTGATGTCCGTCGATGAGATGATCGTCCTTACGACTCCAGAACCAACGGCGATTACGGATGCTTATTCTATGATGAAGTATATTCAGCTAATGGTTAAGGATAAATCGTTTTATCTCGTTTGTAATCGAGCGGAGACAAAGCGGGAAGGAGTAGGAACTTTAGAACGATTGTCAATCACAATGAGGAAATTTTTACAAAAAGAAGTCAACATACTAGGAGTCCTTCCAGAGGATCCTGTTGTAAAAAAAGCGGTGATTGCGCAAACTCCTTTTCTGATTCATTACCCTAAATCCTCTATTTCGAGGTCCCTTGAACTCGTTGTTCAAAAATATCTTTCAAATGATGAAAGAACGATTGATTCCACTTTGAAAAGGAACTTTATTCATAGGTTACGACATTTTTTCTTTGAAAGGTAGTGGATTATGGCGAAAAAGAAAGTGTTAGTTGTCGATGATTCTGCTTTTATGAGGAAATTAATTTCGGACTTTTTATCTAGTCACCCCAAGCTTGAGGTCATTGGGATTGCTCGTAATGGGAAAGATGCACTAAGAAAAATAAAACAATTAAAACCAGATGTTCTCACAATGGATGTAGAAATGCCAGAAATGAACGGTTTAGAGGCTTTAAAGTTGATTATGGAAAACAATCCGCTCCCGGTCGTGATGCTTTCAAGCACGACAAAAGAAGGGACCGAAAATACCATCGAGGCGATGGAGAATGGTGCCATCGATTTTATTGCCAAACCTTCAGGAAACATCTCATTAGATTTACATAAGGTTAAAGATGAGCTTATACAAAAAGTTCTGTCAGCAAGCCATGTACAAGTTTCCAAATTGAAACAACCATCTTCCTATGAAAATGATCTCGTCATAGATGGAAAATTAACCATGAATGAGAAACATTCCTCTGCATATCGGAGTGATAGATGGAGAACGACCTCAAAGAAAATAATTGTGATCGGTACTTCAACTGGGGGTCCACGTGCATTGCAGGAAGTCCTAACGAGACTACCTGCAGATATCCATGCACCGATTTTAATCGTTCAACATATGCCACCAAAATTTACAAAATCATTAGCTACTCGTTTGAATCGCCTTTGTAAGATCAAGGTGAAGGAGGCAGAAGACGGGGAGATATTACAACTCGGAACCGCTTATATTGCTCCAGGGGATTATCATTTAAAAGTCAAGGAAATAGGTGGGACTGTCGCTGTTCATTTGGACAAAACTCCTCCAAGAAATGGGCATCGTCCAGCTGTTGATGTGTTGTTTGAATCGGTTAGTCCATTACATTTTGATAAAATTGCTGTCGTTATGACAGGGATGGGGTCGGACGGGGCTAATGGTCTTGTGAAATTGAAAAGAGAAGGAAATGTTCGGGCGATTGCGGAGTCTAAAGATACAAGTGTTGTCTTTGGAATGCCAAAATCGGCCATAGCAACCCATTTAATCGATGATGTTAGACCTGTTAATCAAATTGCCAAGGCGATCTTAAAGTATTTGCCATAGAAAGAGGTGGACGATTCATGGAATTGAATCAATATTTAGATGTATTTATTGATGAAAGTAAGGAGCATTTACAATCAGTTAACGAACATCTTCTAGAACTAGAAAAAAATCCAGAAAATCTTGACATCGTAAATGAAATTTTTCGTTCGGCCCATACATTAAAAGGAATGTCCGCAACGATGGGATATGAAGATTTAGCCAACCTAACACATAAAATGGAGAATGTGCTTGACGGAATCCGCAATCATAAAATTCAAGTGACGGTTGAACTATTAGATGTTGTGTTTGCATCAGTAGATGATTTAGAAGCGATGGTGTTGGATATTGCAGCTGGAGGAGATGGAAAGCGTAATGTAACGGAAATCGTGCAAAAGCTTCAAAAAATCGAAAAAGGGGAAAGTTTAGAAAGTGATCCCTCTCAAGAAGTAGCAGCTGCTGTTGCAGAAGAATCTGTATCAACGAATCAACAATATGATGAATTTGAATTGACGGTCATTCAACAATCAACAGAACAAGGGTTCTCTTGCTATGAAATGACGGTGCGATTAAGATCAGATTGTTTGTTAAAGGCTGCTCGTGTCTATATGATTTTTGAAGTCTTGGAAAAATGCGGAGAAGTGATTAAATCCACTCCATCAGTCGAACAGCTAGAAGATGAACAATTTGATGACAGTTTCATGGTCACCATTGTAACCAAAGAGCCTAAAGAAGATATTGAGAAGAAAGTCATGAAAGTATCTGAAGTGGAATCCGTTGTGGGGACGGAAATATCAGCTGAATTCTTGCGGAAAAAGTCCGTTGAGAAAGAGGAAAAAATCGCAAAAGACCAGGATCACGTACAAAAAAACAATGCTACTACAAGTCAAACGTCCCAGAATAAGAAGAAACAGACGACATCTTCTACAGCGAAAAAATCAAGCAAAAAACAACAAGTGGTTTCTAATAAAACGATTCGTGTCAATATCGAAAGACTGGATATATTAATGAATTTATTTGAAGAGCTTGTCATTGACCGCGGTCGTCTAGAACAAATCTCTACTGATTTAAACCATCCTGAATTGAATGAAACTGTAGAAAGGATGTCAAGAATCTCTGGAGATCTTCAAAATATTATTTTAAATATGAGAATGGTTCCAGTAGAGACGGTATTTAACCGTTTTCCGCGCATGGTTCGCAAGTTAGCTCGTGACTTGAATAAACAAATCAATTTGGAAATTGTTGGGGCAGAAACTGAATTGGATCGAACTGTTATTGATGAGATTGGAGATCCATTAGTTCATTTAATCCGAAATGCACTCGATCATGGGATTGAAACCCCAGAGGTTCGAAAAGCAAATGGAAAGCCTGAAGAAGGGACGGTTGTTTTAAAGGCTTACCATAGTGGGAATCACGTTTTCATAGAAATTGAGGATGATGGAGCAGGAATTAACCGGGAAAAAGTATTACATAAAGCCCTTTCAAAAGGTGTAGTATCTGAAGAAGTGGCTGAAACTTTGACAGATAAACAAGTATATGAATTAATATTAGCTTCCGGTTTTTCTACTGCTGAGAAAGTGTCTGATGTTTCGGGTCGTGGAGTGGGCCTTGATGTTGTGAAAACGACGATTGAATCGCTGGGTGGATCGATTACCATTGATTCAGTTGAGGGAACAGGTTCAATTTTCTCGATTCAGCTGCCACTTACGTTGTCGATCATTTCGGTCATGTTAGTAGAAGTAGAAAAAGAAAAATATGCGATCCCCCTCTCATCCATTATTGAAACAGCTATTGTGAAAAAAGAAGATATACTGAATGCCCATAATCAGAAAGTGATCGATTTCCGAGGGAAAGTTGTGCCTCTTGTCTTTTTAGAAGAGGTGTTTGAAGTGCCGAATGAAAACGAAGAGGATGATTTCTACTCCATCGTAGTTGTTCGCAAGGGGGATAAAATGGCGGGCCTTGTTGTCGACTCCTTTATTGGGCAACAAGAAGTGGTATTAAAATCCCTTGGAGACTATTTAACCAATGTTTTTGCCATTTCCGGTGCAACAATCTTGGGGGATGGCCAAGTCGCTTTAATAGTAGATTGTAATTCTTTAATTAAATAAGTTTTAGTGAAAGGAGTGAAGGAAATGACAACTACACAATCTACAACCACTTTAAAGGTGATTGCTTTTCAATTGATGGAAAAAGAGTATGCCCTTCCTGTCCGACAAGTACGATCAATTGAGAAATTGATGCATATTACACGTGTACCAGGAACGTCGCCATTTGTGAAAGGAGTGATTAATTTACGAGGGGTTGTCACTCCGATCATTGATTTAAGAAAGAGATTTCAGCTTCCGAATGAAACATATGATGATACGACAAGAATCATCATCGCTGCGATCGATGACTTGGAAGTAGGACTTGTGGTGGACGGTGCCAATGATGTATTAGATATCCCGTCTGAAGCTATTGAACCACAGCCAGAAGTAGTGGGGGCTGTGGAGGCAGACTATATAACAGGGGTAGCAAAACTAGAAAAAAGACTTCTCATTCTATTAAGTTTAGAAAAAGTATTGAATTGACGGGGCTGTAAAGAATATGAGTTTTTATAAAAATATAAAGACAATCCATCTAGATATTTTAAAGGAAATTGGAAATATTGGAGCGGGCCATGCCGCTACTGCACTTTCCAGTCTATTAAATAGAAAAATCGATATGAAAGTCCCTGATGTTCGTGTTGCAAGCTTTGATGAGATGATCGATTTAGCTGGGGGAGCGGAATATGTTGCCGTAAGTGTGTTTTTGCGAATTGATGGGGATGCCAAAGGCAGTATGTTTTTTGTCTTACCTTTGGAGCAAGCTACTTATTTTGTTCAAAAGATTACCGGAGATGACGCATTTTCTTTCACAACCCCACCCTGTTCTGAATTAGGCCTGTCCGCCATGCAAGAAGTAGGAAATATTTTATCCGGTTCCTATTTAAGTGCCCTAAGTGATTTTACGGGATTGAATCTATATCCATCTGTTCCAGAACTGTCCGTTGATATGGTTGGGGCAATGATAAGCTTTGGGTTAATTGAGATTTCTCAGCTTAGTGATTTTGTGATTGTTATCGATACAGCATTAAAAGAAATGGATGTAAGTGCCAATGAAGCGATTAAAGGGCATTTTTTCCTTCTTCCAGATCCTGAAGCGTTCCAAATTATCTTTCGTTCACTTGGGGTTCCGCTAAATGAATAGTTCACAAACGGTAGTGAAAGTAGGAATCGCCGACTTAAATATTGTACGATCCCCGAATACGATTCGAACATCTGGGCTTGGTTCATGTGTGGGAGTAGTCATCTATGATGAAAGAATTCGTTTAGCGGGACTCGCTCATGTCATGTTGCCTGATTCAAATTTAGCCAAGGGTAAGGAAATTAATAAAGCGAAATTCGCCGATACAGCCATTCCTGAACTTGTGGAACGGATGAAGAGGGAAGGGGCTGGAGCTTTTCGGTTAAAAGCTAAAATGGCAGGTGGTGCTCAAATGTTTCATTTTAATTCACAAAACGATTTAATGCGAATAGGACCTCGAAATGTCGACGCAGTAAAACAACAATTAAAAGCCTTTAATATTCAACTTCTTTCGGAAGATGTAGGTGGAAACCGGGGAAGAACGATTGAGTTCGATCCTCAAACGACGATGTTAGAAATCCGTACGGTGAACAAAGGGGTGCATTCCATTTAATGATTGGAAATCTTTTTTGGAATATCTGGCTTTTCGTTGGGGGCTTTACGTTCTATTTTTTACTGGCATTTCAAGACGGGAGACCTGCCCCTGTACTGATTGGATCATTCCTTACAGGTGGATTCTTTTTCATTCTAGCCTTTTTAATAAGATGGCTTTGTAAGCTAATTTGGATAACAGATGATCAAACTTCGGAAGACTCCGAGATTGATCATCCAGATTCAATTCAATCAGGTGATGATCAAATAACTCAAATACGAAAAAAAGACGTTGAAGAGAATTTGATAAATGGAGAAAAAGATCAAAGTGAAGACATAGCGAAGGCGATCCAATCGATGATGAAGGAATCATAAAGAAGCGAAATGATTTTTATTCGTTCAAAAAGAACTTTATCGGGGCGTATTTGTTAAGCAGTGTGGTTGTTACAAGATGATTTTTCTTAATGTATAAATCATTTGTTTAATATTAAAAAATTTTCAATTGCGATTTCTCATGCTATCTATTCATAGGGGGAGAATTATGTCACAAATTCAAGTAATGGAAGAACGGAAATTATGGGATCTTTGGTTACACTCTCAAGATACTTATGCTGGTGATCTATTAGTCAAAAAATACACTCCACTTGTCTCCTTTCATGTCCAACGAATTGCAGTGGGCCTCCCTAAAAATGTGAATAAAGAGGAAATCAAAAGTTTGGGTTTCATGGGCCTTGTGGACGCTTTAAGAAAATTCGATCCTTCAAGAGACTTGAAGTTTGATACATATGCATCCTTTAGAATTCGCGGGGCTATTTTAGACGGGCTTAGGAAAGAGGATTGGTTGCCAAGAGGAACGAGGGAAAAGACAAAGAAAATTGAAGCAAAGATTGAGGAATTAGAACAGGAGTATTTACGGCATGTCACACCAGAAGAAGTTGCCAAACAGTTAAATATAACGGTTGAGGATGTTCAACAAACATTAAATGAACATTTTTTTGGCAATATTTTATCGATAGATGAGCATGTTCATGATCAAGACGATCCGGATGGGAAATCCTTTGCCATTCGTGATGAGATGATGAGAACACCTGAAGAATATATCATTAAAGAAGAACAAATAAAGGAATTATCGGAACAAATCGAAAAGCTGACAGAGAAGGAGCAAATCGTCTTAAGTCTTTTCTACAAAGAAGAATTAACCTTGACCGAAATTGGGGAGGTTTTAACATTATCAACCTCACGTATTTCGCAAATTCATTCGAAGGCATTGCAAAAATTGAAAAAGCAACTTTCCCTTGTGAACAACAAATAAAGGTGTGTTGAAAAATGAGCTTGAAATCGGTCGAAATGCAAATCGCTCTTCCAAGAACACATGAAGCCGGGAAAATATCGAATCAACAACAGCAACAGGGCCAATTGCTTCAGGAACATGCTGCAGAGAATACGGAAAAACAATTGGAACGAAAACGAAAGATGGTTCATCAAAGTGAACAAAAAGAAGAGTTACATCTTAAAGAACGCCAGTCAAAGGAACATTCACCAGTCGAGCGTCAGCACCAAAATCAAAAAAATAAGAAAAAACGGCAAAAAGAAAGCAAACACCCTTACAAAGGAAAGCAAATTGATATTAGCGGATGAGGAGATAACATGATTACTTTTTTCATCATCACTTCTTTTATTTTGAATGCAATTGCCTTTCTAGCTATTATTTTGTTATTTATGAGGCAAAATCGCTTGGTTGAATTAAGAAAGGATCAAGAGATGATGATCCGTGACATGGAAGAGGCGATGTCATCGTATATGCTAGAATTAAAAGAAGAAAACGAACAATTTATTAAAAGACTCAATCAGATTCATCATAAGGAAGCATCCGTTCAAGATGAAGAAAGATCTCAAGAACATGACAAAAAAGAGAAGGGTCTACCTAATTTGAACCCAAAACAAGCAGAGGACAAAACACAGTCGATTTCGGTTGGCAATTTACAGAGAATGAGAGCAGTGAAAGGGTATCAACAAACACTTCAACAAGATTCTAAACTTGTGGAAACAGAGGAAGAAAAGATTCCTGAAACTCCTATTAAGGAGAAATCATTTCTTGAAGAAGTCCTTTTTTTGCAAAAACAAGGTTTATCGATTGCGGAAATTGCTAAGAAATTAGATAAGGGGCAAACAGAAATTGAGCTTTTGCTTAAATTTCAAACAAATCGTCAATAATCCTTGATTGGAAAAAATGATTATGGTATATTTACAAATGGTGTTAATACACACGCTTTTGGATTTAAGCGGAAGGTGCTATTTTTTCTAATAGTTTCTGCTTAAAAATGAAGAGAGCGGAGGAAACTAAAAACCATTTAGGAGGAAAAATTTATGTCAGTTATTTCAATGAAACAATTGCTTGAAGCAGGTGTACACTTCGGACACCAAACACGCCGTTGGAACCCAAAAATGAAAAAATACATTTTCCAGGAGCGTAACGGAATTTACATTATCGACCTTCAAAAAACAGTGAAAAAAGTTGAAGAAGCTTTCAACTTCGTAAAAGATCTAGCTGCTGATGGTGGTAAAGTTCTTTTCGTTGGTACAAAAAAACAAGCACAAGAATCTGTGAAAGATGAAGCAGAACGTTCTGGCCAATACTTTGTGAACCAACGCTGGTTAGGCGGAACATTAACAAACTTCCAAACGATCCAAAAACGCGTTCAACGTTTAAAAAATATTGAAAAAATGGAAGAGGATGGAACATTTGATGTTCTTCCAAAAAAAGAAGTAGTTATGCTTAGAAAAGAACATGAAAAACTTGTGAAATTCTTAGGCGGTATTAAAGATATGAAAGAGCTTCCTGATGCTCTATTTATCGTAGACCCTCGCAAAGAAAGAATTGCTGTAGCAGAAGCACGTAAATTAAATATTCCAATCGTTGGAATTGTTGATACAAACTGTGACCCTGATGAAATTGATTACGTAATTCCTGCAAATGATGACGCAATTCGTGCGGTTAAACTTTTAACTTCTAAAATGGCTGATGCGATTTTAGAAGCGAAACAAGGTGAAGAAACAGCTGCAGTTGCTGCTGAGTAAGTAAGGTAGGAAAAGGTGATAAGAGGGAAACACCCTTATCACCTTTTTTTGAAGAAGGAACATAATCTAACTTTGTTTAGATGTACATATAAAAGGAGGAAAAATAGTTATGGCGATTACTGCTCAAATGGTTAAAGAATTGCGCGGAAAAACAGGCGCTGGAATGATGGACTGTAAAAAAGCGTTAACAGAAACAAATGGAGACATGGAAAAAGCGATTGATTTCCTTCGTGAAAAAGGAATTGCGAAAGCGGCCAAAAAAGCAGACCGTATCGCAGCTGAAGGTACAACATTTATTTTGAGCGAAGGCAATGATGCTGTAATTCTAGAAGTGAACTCAGAAACGGACTTCGTTGCAAAAAACGAAGGATTCCAAGATCTTGTTAAAGGATTAGCAGCACATCTTCTCAAAAACAAGCCTGCAACAGTAGAAGCAGCTCTTGAGCAAAAAATGGAAAATGGCAAAACTGTAAGTGAAAACATTAATGAAGCCATTGCAAAGATTGGAGAGAAATTAACCCTTCGCCGCTTTGAAGTGAAAACAAAAGGCGACAACGATGCATTTGGTGAGTACCTACACATGGGAGGACGCATTGGCGTACTAACTGTTCTTGAAGGTACTACAGATGCAGAGGCAGCGAAAGATGTTGCGATGCATGCTGCAGCTCTTAACCCTAAATATATTTCCCGTGACCAAGTTTCTAAAGAAGAAACAGATCATGAGCGTGAAGTATTAACACAACAAGCATTAAACGAAGGCAAACCAGAAAAAATTGTTGCTAAAATGGTTGAAGGTCGCCTAGGAAAATTCTTCGAAGAAATCTGCTTGCTTGATCAAACCTTTGTTAAAAACTCAGATCAAAAAGTTCGTCAATTCGTAGAATCAAAAGGTGCAAAAGTAACTGAACTTGTTCGTTATGAAGTTGGAGAAGGAATTGAAAAACGTCAAGATAACTTCGCTGAAGAAGTAATGAACCAAGTGAAAAAATAATTGTAAGCTTTTAACGGATAAAATGCTTTACTGAACACTTAATAGAAGTCCCTTGCCATATTATTTGGTAAGGGATTTCATATAAAAGTTGTTAAACTCATGAATCCCTAACAACAAAAGTAGATATCTTCTTCGGATTTCATATACGGAAGGAAATTTTCAGAAAGACCAGGTTAGCATTCCTGAATGAAAAAAATCAGACAACATTAAATAAATTAGTTACGAACATTTTACATACGGAGGTTCACATGAGCATTCCAAAATATAAACGAGTTGTATTAAAATTAAGCGGTGAAGCCCTAGCAGGTAACGAAGGCTTCGGAATTAATCCTAGTGTCATTAAATCAATTGCAGAACAAGTGAAAGAAATTTCAGAGTTAAATGTGGAAGTAGCAGTCGTCGTTGGCGGTGGAAATATATGGCGTGGCAAAATCGGCAGTGAAATGGGGATGGACCGTGCTACAGCCGATTATATGGGGATGCTTGCGACTGTGATGAATTCCCTTGCGTTACAAGATAGTCTAGAGCAACTTGGAATTGGCACACGTGTACAAACATCTATAGAAATGCGCCAAGTCGCGGAACCATATATTAGAAGACGTGCTATTCGTCATTTAGAGAAAAAACGCGTTGTGATCTTTGCCGCTGGTACAGGAAATCCATATTTCTCAACCGATACTACAGCAGCATTAAGAGCAGCTGAAATCGAAGCCGAAGTCATTTTAATGGCGAAAAATAATGTAGATGGTGTATACTCAGCAGATCCGAAAGTGAATAAAGATGCTGTGAAGTATACTGAATTAACCTATTTAGATGTAATTAAAGAGGGTCTAGCTGTAATGGATTCTACTGCTTCATCTTTATGTATGGACAATAATATTCCACTTATTGTATTCTCTATTATGGAAAATGGAAATATTAAAAAAGCCGTGATGGGCGAACCGATCGGAACAATTGTGAGGGGGAAAGAATAATGCCAAAACAAGTACTTGCAGCTGCTAAAGACAAAATGAATAAAGCGATTCAAGCATTTTCACGGGAGTTAGCTTCGATCCGAGCTGGTCGTGCTAATGCATCATTACTTGATAGAATTTCTGTTGAGTATTACGGTGCTCCAACGCCGATTAACCAGCTTGCGGCGATTTCTGTTCCTGAAGCACGATTACTTGTCATCCAACCATATGATAAGACCGTTGTAGGGGATGTAGAAAAAGCCATATTAAAATCTGATTTAGGATTAACTCCTAATAGTGATGGGACAGTTATTCGTTTATCCATTCCACCATTAACAGAAGAGCGTCGGAAGGAACTGGCAAAGCTTGTGAAAAAAGAAGCGGAATCAGCCAAAATCGCTGTTCGAAATATCCGTCGTGACGCAAATGATGATTTGAAAAAACTCGAAAAAAGCGGGGATATTACAGAAGATGCTCTTCATGGACTTGTAGAAGACGTTCAAAAGTTAACAGATGAATTCATCGACAAAGTAGATGAACTGGCGAAAGAAAAAGAAAAAGAGATTATGGAGATCTAATGAGAGTCTACTTCCATACATTTTCATAATAAAAGAAACCCTCTAACGATTTCAGAGGGTTTTTAATATTTTACATAGTTTATAACTCAAATACATAAATATTTTATGAAGAACATGTAAGAAATCGGTCATTAAAGAAGAAAAACCGGTATTTTTTTGGTAAAATAAATAAAATACAAAGATGGCAAGGATATAAAGTGGAGGATTTTTTATGATCAATAAGAAGAATTTTTGGAAATCAAAAGAAAGTGACACACTTGATGAGCGAATCAAGAAAGTCAAAAAATATCCAGTTCCAAATCATATTGCCATTATCATGGATGGGAATGGTCGTTGGGCCAAAAAGCGTGCCTTGCCAAGAATAGCAGGTCACTCTGAAGGGATGAAAACGGTTCGGAAAATGACGAAGCTTGCGAATGAATTAGGGGTTCAAGCATTGACATTGTATGCCTTTTCTACTGAAAATTGGAAGCGTCCGAAAAATGAGGTAGATTTTTTAATGAAATTACCTGAAGAATTTTTAGGTACTTTTTTACCCGAACTGATTGGAGAAAATGTGAGAGTAGAAATGATAGGGGATCATGAAAATCTTCCGTCACACACTCTTCATGCTGTAAAGAAGGCGATGAAGGATACAGAGGAGAATGACGGATTAATCTTAAATTTTGCTTTAAACTATGGAAGTAGAACAGAAATTTTATCCGCTGTGAAAAATATGGCCGCAGATATAAAAAATGGTATAATAGACGAGACTTCGATAAATGAAGAAATGTTTTCTCAATATTTAATGACCAAAAATTTAAGAGATCCTGATTTGCTTATACGTACAAGTGGAGAAATTCGGCTTAGTAATTTCATGTTATGGCAGCTTGCCTATACCGAATTTTGGTTTACAGATGTGCTTTGGCCTGATTTTAGCGAAGGGCATCTTCTGGAGGCGATTGAGGCCTATCAAAAGCGTTCTCGAAGATTCGGTGGTCTATAAAAGTGAGGAGTAGTCAATAATGAAGCAAAGAATCATCACAGCTGTCATTGCAGCAGCTGCCTTTTTACCCATTGTTTTTTATGGGGATTGGCCATTTATGATTTTAGTTTATTTAATGGCGACAGTTGGCCTATATGAAGCAATAAAAATGCGCCATCAATCTTTTTCTATAATTGCTGGGATTTTATCACTCCTGTTGCTGTGGATTCTTTTAATTCCTGAGAAATATGTTGAGGAGTTAGGATATACATCTCCGCAGCCATTCGTGTTAATGGTTATGTTATTATTTTTGTCTTATATGGTCATGACGAAAAATCGATTTACATTTGATGATGTCTCTTATTATATGTTAGTGGCCCTGTATATCGGTTTTGGCTTTCATTATTTAATTGAGACGAGGGAAGCTGGCATACAGTACGTCTTTTTTGCTTTATTTATTACTTGGGGAACAGATTCTGGGGCCTATTTTATCGGTCGATCATTTGGTAAGAGAAAACTTTGGCCAGAGATTAGTCCAAAGAAAACCATTGAGGGTTTTTTCGGCGGAATCTTTACTGCTCTCGTCATCGCTGCCATTTTCGCCTTCATCGCCGATTTAGATGTTTCAATGATAAAACTTCTTTTGGCCACCGTCGTTTTATCTGCCTTTGGTCAAATGGGGGATTTAGTTGAATCAGCATTAAAACGTCACTACAATGTAAAGGATTCCGGAAATATTTTACCTGGACATGGTGGGATATTAGACAGAACAGATAGTTGGTTGTTTGTGTTTCCTTTATTACACATCCTTCAAATTATTTGAACAGGCAGAATGTTTTTAGGAGATGAAAATATTGAAAAAAATTGGTTTATTAGGGGCGACAGGATCGATTGGTTTGCAAACTTTAAATGTCATTAAGCAACATCCTGATCAATTTGATCTAGTCGCTTTTTCTGCAGGGAAAAACATTAAAAAAACTCAGGAAATTATTTATGAATTTAAGCCGAAAGTTGTATCAGTTGCCAAAAATGATGATGCATTGATCCTGAAACGGGAATTTCCAAACGTGCAGATTCTTTCAGGTGAGGAAGGCTTAGTAGAAGTCAGTGTTTATAAAGAAACAGATATTTTAGTCAATGCCGTTATTGGCAGTGTTGGCTTATCTCCTACACTGCAAGCGATTGAGGCGAAGAAGACAATTGCACTTGCCAATAAAGAAACATTAGTTACTGCTGGCCACTTGGTGATGCAGGCAGCAAACGAAAACAATGTCAAACTATTGCCGGTTGATAGTGAGCACTCTGCTATTTTTCAATGCTTGCAAGGAGAGAAGGAGAAAAACATTGAACGCCTTATCTTAACGGCCTCTGGTGGAAGTTTTCGTGATCGGACAAGAGAAGACTTGCAGTCCGTGACAGTGAAAGACGCCTTAAATCACCCAAATTGGTCAATGGGTGCTAAAATAACAATAGATTCTGCTACAATGATGAATAAAGGGTTAGAAGTGATTGAAGCCCATTGGTTGTTTGACATGCCTTATGACAAAATTGATGTGATTCTCCATCGGGAAAGTATTATTCATTCCATGGTGGAATATCATGACCGTTCAATTATTGCCCAATTAGGTACACCTGATATGAGAGTTCCGATTCAGTATGCCTTAACATATCCTGACAGATCGGTTCTTCCAGCAGCAAAAAGATTGAATTTGACCGAGATCGGAATGCTGCATTTTGAATCAATGGATTTGGACCGTTTCCGCTGCTTGCGTTTTGCTTATGAGGCTGGGAAAGCAGGGGGTACTTTACCAACTGTCTTAAATGCAGCTAACGAAGCCGCTGTAGCTGCATTTCTAGAAGGGGAAATTTCTTTTTTACAAATAGAAGACTGTATTGAAAAGGCAATCAAACGACACCATGTTCAAGCAAATCCAGACTTGCAAACGATTCAAGAAGTAGACTTAGAAACAAGGCAATATGTACGTTCCCTTATATAAGGACGTAAAGAAGGCTTACTAAAGCAGTTTTCTTGGGAAAGACACCCATTGACTTGTTTTTACAAGGGTCGAAAAATGATTTGGTCTTAGAAAAGACTCACTTTTAAAAAAGGTGGTTATACATTTGAGTACAGTTATAGCCTTTATCATCATATTTGGAGCACTTGTTTTTTTTCACGAACTAGGGCATTTTATTTTCGCCAAAAGAGCGGGAATTCTTGTTCGTGAATTTGCAATTGGATTTGGTCCAAAAGTATTCGCTCATAAAAAAGGCGAGACCATGTACACGATTCGTTTGCTTCCATTGGGGGGCTATGTCCGAATGGCTGGGGAAGACCCAGAAATGGTTGAATTAAAACCAGGACATCGGATCGGTGTGGTCTTAAATAAACAAGAAGAAATTATAAAGATTATTTTAAATCAAAAAGATCGCTATCGTGATTATCGTATGATCGAAGTGGAATCTGCTGATTTAGAACATAAATTATTCATTCGTGGATATGAAGATGGCGAAGAGGAAGAAATGGTTTCCTTCCCAATCCATCGGGAAGCCGTCATTATAGAAGATGGGGTCGAAACGCAAATTTCACCTTGGGATCGTCAATTCGCTTCCAAAACTTTAGGACAGCGTGCGATCACAATTTTTGCCGGACCTTTCTTCAATTTTATATTAGCTTTCTTTGTCTTTATGGTCATTGCTGCTTTTCAAGGTGTTCCGACAGATGATCCTGTCTTAGGAAAGGTATCAGAAGATGGAGCAGCTATCAAAGCTGGATTAAAAGAAGGCGATACGGTAATTAGTATCAATGGTGAAGAGATTTCCACTTGGAGTGATATTGTAACCGTCACCCAAAAAAATCCAAAGCAGGAATTATTATTTACCGTTGAACGGGGTGAAAAGACATTAGAAGTTCCTGTTATTCCTGAATTGAAAGAGATTGAAGGACAGAAAATTGGCCTCATTGGTGTCTATAACCCGGTGGA
Organism: Oikeobacillus pervagus; assembly: GCF_030813365.1. Lineage (NCBI taxonomy): Bacteria > Bacillati > Bacillota > Bacilli > Caryophanales > Bacillaceae > Oikeobacillus > Oikeobacillus pervagus. Next base: position 62,226 of record NZ_JAUSUC010000005.1, on the reverse strand, counting down.
AAAATCACCGCTTAATATTGTTTCATATGGAGCGAAAGAAACATACATGTGGACAATGAAAATTTTCGAAGTACTAGGTCAAATAGTAACAGGAAAATTCTCGATTGATATGTTATCAGGGCCTGTCGGGATCTATCATTCAACGGAAATGGTAGCGAAATCTGGCATCTTTTATTTGATGAAGTGGGCTGGAGTGCTAAGTATTAACTTAGGAATAATGAACTTGCTTCCAATCCCTGCTTTAGATGGTGGTCGACTAATGTTTTTTGCCGTTGAAGCAGTAAGAGGGAAACCCATTGATCGCCAAAAAGAGGGACTTGTCCATTTTGTCGGATTCGCTTTGCTCATGGTCCTAATGATTGTTGTCACATGGAATGATATTCAAAGATTCTTTTTACAGTAAAGTCTTATAAAATGATCCAGGAAGACATTTTTCTTGGAATAGAAATGCTGGGTAGGCAAATAAATTGTTGTCAAAAATAGAGGTGCTAGAGGATGAAACAAAGTCAGACACTTATTCCAACGATGCGTGAAGTGCCAGCTGATGCTGACATTAAGAGCCATCAATTATTATTGCGTGCAGGTTTTATTCGTCAATCTGCAAGTGGTGTATACAATTTCTTACCACTCGGAAAAAGAGTACTGAATAAAGTGGAGGAAATCGTTCGTGAAGAGATGGAAGCAGCAGGTGCTGTTGAAATTTTAATGCCTACTCTTCAACAAGCAGAACTATGGCAGGAATCAGGTCGTTGGTATACTTATGGACCTGAATTAATGAGATTTCATGACCGACATAACCGAGAATTTGCGCTTGGACCGACTCATGAAGAGGTTATTACGAGCATTGTCCGGGATGAAATTAAATCATACAAGCGCTTGCCTTTAACGCTATATCAAATTCAAACAAAATTCCGCGATGAAAAGAGACCAAGATTTGGGCTCCTTCGTGGCCGTGAATTTATTATGAAAGATGCATATTCTTTCCATACGTCACCAGATAGTTTAGATGAAGTGTATCAAAAGTTATTCCAAGCGTATTCTAATATTTTTCGTCGCTGTGGGTTAAATTTTCGGGCCGTCATTGCTGACTCCGGGGCAATGGGAGGAAAGGATACACATGAATTTATGGTACTGTCTGAAGTCGGAGAAGATACGATTGCCTATTCCGATACTTCGGATTATGCCGCAAATATTGAAATGGCTCCTGTGATCACTCAATATGAAAAGAGTGATGAGGAGGTTTTACCAAAGGAGAAAGTGGAAACACCTCATGTGAAAACAATCGAAGAGGTATGTTCGTTCCTAAAGACAACTCCGGAAAAATGTATCAAATCTCTTCTCTTTAAGTTGGACGAAGAGGATGTATTAGTCCTTGTCCGCGGTGATCATGAGGTAAACGATATAAAACTGAAAAATGCTTTTAATGCTAAAAATGTAGAACTAGCAAGCCCAGAAGACACTGAAAAAGTTCTTGGTTGTTCAATCGGTTCTTTAGGTCCCGTTCAATGTAAAGAGAACATTAAAATCATTGCCGACCATGCGATAAAGGCGATGGTAAATAGTGTTTGTGGTGCAAATGAAGAAGGATATCATTTTATCCATGTGAATGTGGAGAAAGATTTTAAAGTAGATGAGTTTATAGATATTCGCACGATTTTGGAAGGGGATCCGTCTCCAGATGGAAAAGGAACCATTCGATTTGCCAAAGGGATCGAAGTAGGGCATGTATTTAAACTTGGGACAAGATATAGTGAGGCAATGGGGGCAACCTACCTAGATGAAAACGGAAAAGCACAACCGATGATCATGGGATGCTATGGAATCGGAGTATCACGTACTGTTGCAGCGATTGCAGAGCAATTTAATGATGACCGTGGCTTAATTTGGCCTAAGCAAATTTCTCCATATGACCTTCATCTAATCCCAGTGAATATGAAAGATGAAACCCAAAGAACCGTTGCAGAAGAATTATATGAAGCCCTAACGGAAAGTCGTTTCCAAGTATTAATGGATGATCGCAAGGAACGTGCTGGAGTTAAATTTGCTGATTCTGATTTAATTGGTTTACCAATTCGTGTAACTGTAGGGAAAAAAGCATCAGAAGGAATCGTGGAAGTGAAAATTCGAAATTCTGGTGAAGTACTTGAAGTAAATCGTAATGATCTTGTTGCAACTTTACATTCTATTTATCAAAAATTATAATGGAAGTCCTTATGAAGTGAATATTTTATATACGTATATCAATGATTGAAAGGTGCCATTTTGGTGCCTTTTATCATGTCTAAAATTTATTTTTATTAGAAACAATTGCATTTGAATTCTTTTGTTATTTTTTTTACCATAGATAGAAAGTGTTAATATGAATTGGGAGAGATAGAAAATGCAAGAAAATCCCGAAAATAAAAGAGGAAGATTTCGTCTTTTGTTGCAGCAATTGAAGTTAACGGATGATGATTTATTGGTCAAACATTTTGAATATGCAAGTATTGAAAAACTTACTGTAACAAGAGAAACAAAAAGATGGCATTTTCAATTTCAATTTGAAAAAATCCTTCCGTTTCAAGTGTTTTCTAAGTTTTCTACACATCTGCAACATAGTTTTCATTCGATTGCAAACGTATCATTTTCCGCATCCGTCCTGAATCCTCATATTCAAGAAGAGGATGTTCAAGCCTATTGGAATTATTGTATTCAAGAGATCGACGGTATTTCCCCCCCGCTATTAGCGATCTTAAATCAGCAGCCAATGGTAAAAGGTAATAAGGTGATTATTCGTGTAGGAAATGATTTAGAAGCAACAACGATTAAACGAAAGTATAATGACTTAATTTGCCATACATTCCAAAAGTATGGTTTTCCTAATCTTTTATTAGATACGGAAATTACAGAAACAAGGAAACAAGAAGAGTACCAACAATTCCTTGATGAAAAAAGGAAAGAAGATCAGGAAAGAGCAAAACAAGCTGTTATTGAAATGAAAAAACGAGAGTCAGAGCAAGGTTCTGCATCTGACATTGATGATGGGCCACTTATGATTGGCTACAAAATAAAAGACGATGCGGAATTCAAAGAATTAATTGATATTGTGGATGAAGAACGAAGACTCGCTATTGAAGGATATGTTTTTGATGCAGAAACACGTGAACTACGTAGTGGCCGTACATTATTAACCTTTAAATTAACAGATTATACAAGTTCAATCCTTGTAAAAATGTTCTCTCGTGATAAGGAAGATGCCGTTCTTTTAAACCGTATGAAAAAAGGAATGTGGGTAAGAGCCCGTGGAACGATTCAAAATGATACATTTGTTCGAGATTTAGTGATGATTGCGAATGATATTAACGAAATCAAACCGGTACTGCGGAAAGATACAGCACCCGAAGATAAAAAACGAGTCGAATTGCATTTGCATTCACCGATGAGTCAAATGGATGCCGTTACATCTATTAGCGATCTTGTCGCTCAAGCGAAAAAGTGGGGTCATTCCGCTATTGCGATTACGGATCATGCTGTAGCACAATCTTTCCCAGAAGCATTCAATGCCAGCAAAAAACACGGGATTAAAATGCTGTATGGTCTTGAGGCTTATTTAGTCGATGATGGTGTTCCAATTACTTATAATGATGCCCACCGATTATTAAAAGAGGATACATTTGTTGTCTTTGACGTGGAAACAACGGGATTATCGGCTGTTTACGATTCCATTATCGAGCTTGCAGCTGTAAAAATTCATGACGGTGAGATCATTGATCGATTTGAAGCCTTCGCTAATCCCCATCATCGACTTTCCGCAACAACCATTGAATTAACAGGGATTACAGACGATATGGTGGAAAATGCGCCCGATATTGAAGAGGTGCTTCGAAAATATGAAAAGTGGGTAGGCGATTCCGTCCTAGTAGCTCATAATGCCACATTTGATATGGGGTTCTTAAATACAGGATATAAAAAAGCAGGAATTGACAAAGCAAAGAATCCTGTCATTGATACATTAGAATTGGCAAGATTTTTATATCCCCATATGAAAAATCATCGCCTTAACACATTGGCTAAGAAATTTGATGTGGAATTAACCCAACATCACCGGGCGATTTATGATGCGGAAGCAACGGGATATTTATTAATTAAAATGCTAAAAGATGCACATGAATTAGAGATTTTTTACCATGATGAATTCAATCATCATATGGGTGAGGGCGATGCGTATAAAAGAGCAAGACCTTATCATTGCACATTGATTGCCCAAAACCAAACAGGTTTAAAAAACTTGTTTAAATTAGTTTCACTTGCCCATCTTCAATATTATTATCGTGTTCCACGCATTCCTAGATCCAAAATTCAACAATATCGCGAAGGAATTCTCGTCGGTTCAAGTTGTGACAAAGGAGAAATTTTTGAGGGAATGATGCAAAAAGGGGTGGAAGAGGTTGAACCGAAGGCAAGCTTTTATGATTATTTTGAAGTTCATCCGAAACCGGTATATGCGCCCTTGATCGAAATGGAACTCGTAAGAAACGAAAAGGCATTAGAGAATATTATTCTTAATATCGTTCAACTCGGAGAAAAACTAGATATTCCTGTAGTAGCCACTGGTAATGTGCATTATTTAAATCCGAACGATAAAATCTATCGGGAAATTTTAGTGCGTTCTCAGGGTGGCGCAAATCCGTTGAATCGTCACAGACTTCCTGATGTTCACTTTAGAACGACAAATGAAATGTTAGAGGAATTTTCCTTTTTAGGGAAGGAAAAGGCTGAAGAGATTGTTGTGACGAACACGAATAAAATTGCGGACTCCATAGAAGAAATTAAGCCGATTAAAGATGATCTATATACACCGAAAATTGAGGGGGCGGATGAAGAAATCCGTTCGATGAGTTATAAAATGGCTAGAAGTATATATGGAGAGAACCTACCAGAAATCGTAGAAGCACGACTTGAGAAAGAATTAAAAAGTATTATCGGGCATGGTTTTGCCGTTATCTACTTAATCTCTCATAAACTTGTAAAAAAATCATTAGATGATGGTTATTTAGTCGGTTCACGGGGATCAGTTGGTTCCTCGTTTGTGGCAACGATGACAGAAATAACAGAAGTAAATCCATTGCCCCCACATTATGTTTGCGCCAAATGCAAACGTTCCGAGTTTTTTAACGATGGTTCCATCGGTTCAGGGTTTGATTTACCAGATAAAGATTGCCCAGATTGTGGAATTAAATATAAAAAAGATGGACATGATATCCCATTTGAAACATTTTTAGGATTCAAAGGAGATAAGGTTCCTGATATCGATTTGAATTTTTCCGGTGAATATCAACCGCGAGCCCATGATTATACAAAGGTGCTATTTGGTGAAGATAATGTTTATCGTGCTGGAACGATTGGAACTGTCGCTGAAAAAACGGCATTTGGTTATGTAAAAGGATATGCAAATGACCATCAGTTACAACTGCGTGGTGCTGAAGTGGATCGTTTAGTAAAAGGGTGTACAGGAGTAAAAAGAACGACAGGTCAGCATCCAGGGGGAATCATTGTTATTCCAGATTATATGGATATATTTGATTTTTCACCTATTCAATTCCCAGCAGATGATAATAAATCAGAGTGGAGAACGACTCATTTTGATTTCCACTCTATACATGATAATGTATTAAAACTTGATATTCTTGGTCACGATGATCCGACCGTAATACGGATGTTGCAAGATTTAAGCGGGATTGATCCGAAGACGATTCCAACCGATGATCCTGAGGTCATGAAAATATTTAGTGGGACGGAATCATTAGGCGTTACTGAAGAACAAATTATGTGTAAAACAGGGACATTAGGAATTCCGGAATTTGGAACACGGTTTGTCCGTCAAATGTTAGAAGATACGAAACCAACTACATTTTCAGAGCTTGTGCAAATTTCTGGTTTATCCCACGGGACGGATGTATGGCTAGGAAATGCGCAAGAACTGATCCAAAATGGAATATGTGAATTAAGTGAAGTAATCGGATGTCGGGATGATATCATGGTCTACTTAATTTACCAGGGATTAGATCCTGCATTCGCTTTTAAAATAATGGAATCCGTGCGGAAAGGAAAAGGATTAACAGAAGAAATGGAAGCGGAAATGCGCAACCAAGAAGTACCGGAATGGTATATTGATTCCTGTAAAAAAATAAAATATATGTTTCCAAAGGCACATGCCGCAGCCTATGTTTTGATGGCTGTGCGGATTGCTTATTTTAAAGTGCATTTACCGCTTTTATATTATGCTGCTTATTTCACTGTCAGAGCAGAGGATTTTGATGTAGAAGCCATGGTAAGGGGCGCACAGGCTATTCGCGCAAAAATAGAAGAAATCAATGCGAAAGGTTTGGATGCTGCACCAAAAGAAAAGAGTTTATTAACTGTATTAGAAATAGCATTAGAAATGTGTGAACGGGGATTTAAATTTCAAAAAATTGATTTATATCGTTCTAGCGCTAATGAATTTGTCATTGATGGGGAAACATTAATTCCTCCATTTAATTCAATTCCAGGACTAGGAACAAATGCCGCTTTAAATATTGTCCGAGCGCGGGAAGAAGGGGAATTTTTATCGAAAGAAGATTTACAACAGAGAGCAAAAGTGTCAAAAACGATTATGGAATATTTGGATCAACAAGGCTGTCTAGAATCGCTTCCCGATCAAAATCAGCTCTCCCTCTTCTAGATAGACGCTGTAGGATTGTTGCATAAAACTGTTGGTTATGGTATATTTTTAATTGGAAATACTATTGATAAACTCTCTTTGAAAGAGTGGGGTGTCCCCACTCTTTCGTGTTTGTAAAAGAAGGTTATAACGGAATCTTGAATGAATCTATGAGGATTTGGTCGAACTTGGAGGTATTTATGAGTAAAGTAACAGAGATAGTTGAACAACTTGTGACACCGATTTTAGATGAAATGAAATTAGAAATTGTAGAAACAGAGTATGTGAAAGAAGGGAAAAACTGGTTTTTACGAGTGTTTATTGATAAGGACTCAGGCGTTGATATCGAAGAATGCGGTATTGTTAGTGAGCGTCTAAGTGAAAAGCTAGATGAAATTGACCCTATACCTCATAATTATTTCCTCGAAGTTTCTTCGCCAGGAGCAGAGCGACCTCTCAAAAAAACGAGAGATTTTGAAAAAGCAGTTGGAAAACAAGTTCATGTTAAAACTTATGAACCAATTGAAGGTGAAAAAGTCTTTGAAGGGAAGTTGCTTTCCTTTGATGGAGATCAATTAATAGTAGAAATCAAAATAAAAACAAGAAAAAAAGAAATCACCATTCCTTTTGAAAAAGTTGCAAAAGCGCGATTAGCTGTTACTTTTTCATAGGAAGGCATAATATGACTTGCGCAAATAATAACGATTTCGCAAATTCATGAAGCATATCGTTTTTTTCGCTTTTTGGAAAGGGCTAAGATTGACACGATCGATCTTATATTTATTCTTTCCATCTGCGTATGATTGGATTCGATAGCGTTGTTTAGTTGGCAAGATTGTCCCTTTCGATATCGAGTTCAAACTTTGTATACAAACGATAATGAAATGAATAATTGTTGATTTTTTAAAAGGGGGATTTTGGCACGATGAGCTCGGAATTATTAGATGCTCTTACCATTTTGGAAAAGGAAAAAGGAATTTCAAGAGAGGTCATTATTGATGCGATAGAAGCAGCTCTCGTCTCTGCCTATAAGAGAAATTTCAATCAAGCCCAAAATGTACGAGTTGATTTAAACTTAGGAAATGGTTCAATGAAAGTATACGCAAGAAAAGAAGTAGTGGAAGAAGTGTTCGATTCAAGACTTGAAATTTCATTAGAGGATTCACATCAAGTAAATCCAGCTTATGAAATTGGTGATATCGTTGAAATTGAAGTAACGCCGAAAGATTTCGGACGCATTGCAGCTCAAACAGCTAAACAAGTTGTGACTCAACGTGTAAGAGAGGCCGAAAGAGGCATTATTTATTCCGATTTTATCGATCGTGAAGATGATATCATGACAGGAATTGTCCAAAGACAAGATTCTCGTTTTATATATGTGAGTCTAGGCAAAATCGAAGCATTGCTACCACAAAGTGAACAAATGCCAAACGAAACATATCAGCCTCATGATCGCATTAAAGTGTATATCACTAAGGTTGAAAAAACAACAAAAGGACCGCAAATTTTTGTTTCTAGAACACATCCAGGTTTATTGAAACGATTATTTGAAGTGGAAGTCCCGGAAATTTTTGATGGAACAGTTGAAATTAAATCCGTTTCTCGCGAAGCAGGGGATCGCTCGAAAATCTCTGTTCATGCAGATAATCTTGAAGTCGACCCTGTAGGTGCATGTGTTGGACCAAAAGGAACACGTGTCCAAGCGGTTGTAAATGAATTAAAAGGTGAGAAGATCGATATTGTTAAATGGTCTGAAGATCCTGTCGTATTTGTTGCCAATGCCCTTAGCCCATCAAAGGTATTGGATGTTCAAGTTAATGAAGAAGCAAAAGCAACGACCGTCATCGTTCCAGACTATCAACTATCTTTAGCAATCGGTAAACGCGGACAAAACGCAAGACTTGCAGCGAAGCTAACAGGCTGGAAAATTGACATTAAAAGCGAGAAAGATGCAAGGGAAATGGGGATTTATCCACGTGAAGAACAGTCATTGTTTGAAGATGAAAAGATAGAAGAAACATCTGACGACTTTAACCTGGATTTTTCATCTGAAGAAAACGAATAAGAGGTGAAGAATCATGGCCGTGCAAAAAAAGATTCCATTAAGAAAATGCGTAGCAACTGGTGAAATGAAACCTAAAAAAGAAATGATTCGAATTGTGCGTTCAAAAGAAGGTGTCGTTTCGATTGACCCAACAGGTAAAAAATCAGGCCGAGGGGCTTATATTTCAAAAGATCAAGAAGCGATCCTTTTAGCTAAGAAAAAAGAGATTCTTTCTAAACAATTGAACGTTGAAATAGACGATACTCTATATGATGAACTTCTCCAGTTTGTTGAAAAGGAGAATAAATAATCATATGAATCAACCAAAATGGGTGTCTTTATTAGGATTAGCCAATCGTGCACGTAAAGTTATTTCAGGTGAGGAACTCACTGTAAAAGAGATTCAAAGAGGTCGAGCAAAATTAGTATTACTTTCGAAGGATGCTTCATCGAATACGATGAAAAAACTAACTGACAAATGTGAATATTATCAAGTGCCACTTAAAATGATAGAAAATCGTTCAGTACTTGGTCAGGCAATCGGAAAAGACTCCAGAGTAGTCGTAGCAATACTTGATGAAGGATTTTCAAGAAAGCTCACTACATTGCTCGATGAAATTTAGCGGGGGTGAACGTATGAGTAAAATGAGAATTTATGAATACGCAAAAGAAAAAAATATATCAAGCAAAGATGTCATTACTAAATTAACTGAGTTGAAAATTGAAGTATCGAATCATATGACAATGATTGATGAAAACGCCATAAAACAATTAGATCGAGTGTTTAAAAACGATCAAAAGGAAGAAAACAAAGAAAGTAAACAGGTGGGAAAGAAAGAAAATCATAAAAAGAATGATAGATCCCATTCTTCTAAAGAGCATAAACCGCATCAAAAGAAAAATAATAAAAAGCAAGCAAAAAATCACCAAAAGGGAAATCAAGCCCGTCAACCACAACCACCGAAGAAAAAGGAACTTCCAGAAAAAATTACGTTCACTAATTCACTAACTGTCGCAGAATTGGCCAAAAAATTACATCGTGAACCATCTGAAATTATAAAAAAATTATTCATGTTAGGAATTATGGCAACGATCAACCAAGAACTCGATAAGGACGCGATCGAATTAATTGCGGATGACTATGGGGTTCAAGTTGAAGAAGAAGTTCAAATCGATACCACTGATCTTGAAGTGTATTTTGAAGATGAAACAGAAGATGAGGCTGAGTTGGTGGAACGTCCTTCTGTCGTAACGATTATGGGACATGTAGACCATGGGAAGACGACTCTTCTAGACTCCATCCGTAATACAAAAGTAACTGCAGGGGAAGCAGGCGGAATTACGCAACATATTGGAGCCTATCAAGTAGTTGAAAATGGAAAGAAAATCACATTCTTAGATACTCCTGGACATGCTGCTTTTACAACGATGCGTGCGCGTGGAGCAAAGATTACCGATATTACGATTTTAGTCGTTGCTGCTGATGATGGAGTCATGCCTCAAACGATTGAAGCGATTAACCATGCCAAAGCTGCAGAAGTTCCAATTATTGTCGCAGTGAATAAAATAGATAAGCCAACTGCAAATCCAGACCGTGTGATGCAGGAGTTGACTGAGCATGGACTAATTCCTGAAGATTGGGGTGGAGATACGATTTTTGTTCCACTTTCAGCCCTTACAGGAGACGGAATTGATACTCTTCTCGAGATGATTTTACTTGTGAGTGAAGTGGAAGAATTAAAAGCCAACCCTAACCAGCGTGCAAAGGGAACTGTAATCGAAGCCCAATTGGATAAAGGACGTGGACCTGTCGCGACACTTTTAGTTCAAAATGGTACTCTCAAAGTAGGAGATCCAATCGTTGTAGGAAATACTTTCGGACGTGTGCGTGCCATGGTGAATGATCTTGGGCGCCGTGTGAAAATAGCTGCTCCTTCTACTCCTGTTGAAATTACAGGGTTGAATGATGTGCCACAAGCCGGAGATCGCTTTGTTGTATTTGAGGATGAAAAATCGGCTCGACATATCGGAGAAGAGCGTGCCCAACAAGCGTTACAAGCGCAGCGCAATGAAACAACGAAAATAAGCTTAGACAACTTGTTTGAACAAATGAAACAAGGAGAAATGAAAGAATTAAATCTAATCGTAAAAGCAGATGTACAAGGTACAGTCGAGGCATTAGCTGCTTCTCTTCAAAAAATTGAAGTAGAAGGCGTAAATGTGAAGATTATCCATACGGGAGTTGGAGCTATTACAGAATCGGATATTATCTTAGCAAGTGCATCGAATGCCATTGTCATAGGATTTAATGTTCGACCTGACGTGAATGCAAAACGTACGGCTGAATCTGAAAAAGTAGATATTCGTCTACATCGCATCATTTATAAAGCAATTGAAGAGATTGAAGCGGCAATGAAAGGGATGCTTGATCCTGAATATGAAGAAAAAGTAATCGGGCAAGCGGAAGTACGACAAACATTTAAAGTATCTAAGATTGGTACAATCGCTGGTTCTTATGTAACAGATGGAAAAATCACTCGCGATAGTGGGGTTCGACTAATTCGTAATGGCATCGTGATCTTTGAAGGTGAAATCGATACTTTAAAACGTTTTAAAGATGATGTTAAAGAAGTGAACCAAGGGTATGAATGTGGAATTACCATCAAAAACTACAATGACGTAAAAGAAGAGGATGTCATTGAGGCCTTTATTATGGAGGAAATCGAACGTAAATGATTGGCTACTGTGAAGTTGAGTATAGAATATTTAACTCGCACTCATTGAAGGAAAAAAGGGCCGTGCTCAAACGTACAATGACACGGCTCAAACAGAAATTCAATGTTTCTGTTGCTGAAATCGATCATCAAAACGTATGGCAACGAACTAAAATTGCACTGGTTACAGTGGCTTCTTTCCAAAAGCCAGTGGAAAGAGAATTGCAAAATGCTTTACAATTTTTAGATTCTTTTCCCGAATGGGAACGTATTTCAACGATCTATGAATGGCTGTAATTGAGGTGAGAAAAAATGAGTCTACGTGCAAACCGTGTCGGTGAACAAATGAAGAAAGAGCTTTCAGAAATCATTAGTCAAAAAATTAAAGATCCCCGTGTTGGATTTGTAACCATTACGGATGTCCAAGTAACAGGAGATTTACAACAGGCAAAAGTATATATAACGGTTCTCGGTGATGAACATGTCCGCGAAGAAACGTTAAAAGGATTATCAAAAGCGAAAGGATTCATTCGTTCAGAAATTGGACAAAGAATTCGACTAAGAAAAACACCTGAACTCCTTTTTGAATTTGATGAATCGATTGATTACGGAAATCGCATTGAAACATTACTTAAAGAAATTGATGAGCAAGAAAGATAATCGGGGATGTCCCATAAGTGATGAGCTTTAGTAAATTTATGAACCACCAGGGATTGTGGTTCATGAACAAAGTAGCTTACGCTTGGCTCTGGGACAGCCTTTTTTTTGCGATTAATGATGAGTAGAACAAACTTTTCCAAAAGAAAAAAACAGGATGTTTCCTCGTGCTCTTTGTTTGAATTAAACAAACGTTGTGATAACGACCTATATTTTAAACAACCAATATCAAGTAGAGAAAGGGGGCCGAAAAAATGAATGGAATTATTCCTCTTTGGAAAGAAAAAGGAATGACCTCTCATGATTGTGTGTATCGAGTAAGGAAAATTCTGAAAACAAAAAAAGTGGGTCATACTGGTACACTTGACCCTGATGTGACTGGGGTCCTTCCAATATGTGTGGGTCGTGCTACCAAAATTGCTGAATACATTACAAATGCTGGAAAGACATATGTAGGAAGAGTGACTTTAGGTTATTCCACAACGACGGAGGATGCTTCTGGAGAAATCCTTGAAAAAAAGAACGTGGACCGGTGGATTACCCCACAAGAACTTGAACAAGTTTTTCAAAAACTAACAGGTGAAATCGAACAAACTCCACCGATGTTTTCAGCGGTAAAAGTGAATGGAAAACGTTTGTATGAATATGCCCGGGAAGGGATTGAAGTCGAGCGGCCAACTAGAAAAGTGAAGATCACCTCCATTGAATTACTTTCATTAGAAGAGCAACAAGAAGAAACCATGTCCTTCACATTTCGGGTGGTTTGTAGCAAAGGTACATATATTAGAACATTGGCAGTCATGATGGGAGAACTTCTCGGTTATCCAGCCCATATGTCCGAGTTGACAAGGACTTCTTCCGGTTCATTTACAGAGGACGATTGTTACACTCTTGGTGAATTGGAAGAACGGATGAATGAGAATAAGATACATGAGGTTTTGCGACCTATTATGGAGGGAGTTTCCAGTTTGCCGAAATGGCCAATAAATGATACATTAGCAATGAAAGTGAAAAATGGAGCCGTACTTGCAAAGCCGAATGATTGGCCTGATGAAGAACATGTAGCTCTAATTGAAAACGATTCACTTCTTGCAATTTATCAAACACACCCTTCTAAACAACAATTTATCAAACCGGTGAAAGTAATAGCCGAATGACAAGGGAGATAGGTGAGAAACAGTGAAAGAAGTTATGATACATCACCCCCATTCATTTGAGAAAGAGGATTTTCCACAGTTAGTGATGGCGTTAGGCTTTTTTGATGGTGTCCATTTAGGACATCAGCAAGTCATAAATAAGGCAAAAAAAATAGCCGATCAGAAAGGGATTCAAAGTGCCGTGATGACCTTTGATCCACATCCTTCTGTCGTGTTAGGCCGAAAACAAAAACATGTTCATTACATTACTCCTCTTGAAGAAAAAAAGAGAATTATTAGTGAAATGGGGATAGATTATTTATTTATCATTCGCTTTACTAGTGATTTTGCCGCATTAGAACCACAAGCATTTGTCGATCAATATATTATCAACATGAATGTTCAACATGTTGTAGCAGGTTTTGACTATACGTATGGAAAATTTGGAAAGGGAACGATGAGCACGTTACCAGAGCATTCACGAGATGCTTTTTCATACACGGTTGTCAATAAGTATGAAATCGATAATGAAAAGGTGAGTTCATCTAGAATTCGCAAACTTCTTAATGAAGGAGAAACAGTGGAGGTCATTCCTTTACTAGGCAGACCTTTTCAAATAAGTGGCACCGTGATCCACGGAGATAAGCGTGGAAGAACGATTGGTTTTCCAACCGCCAATATTGGAATCGATTCTGATTATTTAATTCCAAAAACAGGAGTATATGCTGTCAAGATTCAAGTCAATCAACAGTGGTATGAGGGCGTTTGTAATCTTGGATATAAACCTACCTTTCAAAAGCCGGATGAGCCTAGTCTGTCGATTGAAGTTCATATCCTTGATTTTGATCATTCCATATACGGAGAAGAAGTCCAGGTTCAATGGTTCCAACGAATTCGTGATGAAAGAAAATTCAATGGAATCAATGGTCTCATTACCCAAATCGAAATAGACAAGCAAACAGCCCTTTGCTTTTTTGAAAAACTATTAACGTAAAACTTGCTTTTTAATAGAAAAAATAGTATTCTAATTACTGATGATAAATGAACCATAGCTTGGCAATGCGACTCTCCGACGCTTGCTCGGTTGTAGGGGATTTTAAAAGAATATTAGGAGGTGAAAAGGATGGCTCTTACACAAGAACGCAAAAATGAAATTATTAGTCAATACAAAACTCATGAGAATGACACTGGTTCTCCAGAAGTTCAAATCGCTGTCCTTACTGAACAAATTAACACATTAAACGAACATTTACGTACACACAAAAAGGATCACCATTCACGTCGTGGACTTTTAAAAATGGTAGGTAAACGTCGTAACTTATTGACTTATCTTCGAAACAAAGATGTTCAACGTTATCGTGAACTGATTCAAAAACTTGGTTTACGTCGATAATCCAACAAGAAGCGGGAATTTTCCCGCTTTTTTGTTACGTAAAAACGTGGAATAAAAAGCTAACAATTGGAAAAACAAGCAGACATCTCGTGTTATGTTTTATTTTTTTCAGTTAACAATACATAATATAAGAATTTAAACTTTGCAGAAAACTTTCTTAATGTTATGCTTTTAAGCGGGTATATACAAATGGAAATGATTTCATTCATATAGAGAGGAGTTCGTTCATGGAACAAGAAAAACAAATATTTTCCATAGACTGGGCAGGCCGCACTTTGACCGTTGAAGTAGGTCAAGTAGCAAAACAAGCAAATGGGGCCGCACTTGTCCGCTATGGAGATACAGTCGTTCTTAGTACAGCTACTGCTTCTAAAGTAGCAAAACCTGTTGATTTCTTTCCTTTAACAGTGAATTATGAGGAGCGTTTATATGCTGTTGGGAAAATTCCTGGAGGATTTATTAAAAGAGAAGGACGTCCTAGTGAAAAGGCGATTTTAGCAAGTCGATTAATTGACCGTCCAATTCGTCCTTTATTTGCTGATGGTTTCCGAAATGAAGTACAAGTTGTCAGCATTGTCATGAGTGTCGATCAAGACTGTTCTTCTGAAATGGCTGCCATGTTCGGTTCGTCATTAGCTCTTTCCATTTCTGACATTCCTTTTGAAGGACCTATTGCCGGGGCTGTTGTTGGAAGAGTGAATAATGAATTCGTCATCAATCCAACTGTTGAACAAATGGAAGTAAGTGATATTAACTTAACAGTTGCTGGTACGAAAGATGCGATTAATATGGTGGAAGCAGGAGCTAATGAGGTTCCAGAAGAAACGATGTTAGAAGCTATCATGTTTGGTCATGAGGAAATTAAGCGTTTGATTTCTTTCCAAGAAGAAATTATTGAAGCGGTTGGAAAAGAAAAGATGGAAGTGACCCTTTATGAAATTGATGAGGAACTAGAACAGGAAATTCGCAAGCTTTGTGAAGAAGACATGATCCAAGCTATTCAAGTGCAAGAAAAACATGCACGGGAAGAAGCTATTAGCACTGTAAAAGAAGCCGTTTTATCAAAATACTTAGAACAAGAAGAAATAGCGGATGATACGATTAAACAAATTAAGAAAATTTTAGACAAGATGGTGAAAGAGGAAGTTCGTCGTTTAATTACGGTAGAAAAAATTCGTCCAGATGGAAGAAAAATTGACGAAATCAGACCGTTATCCTCATCCATTGGAATCTTGCCGCGTACACATGGATCTGGCTTATTTACACGTGGTCAAACCCAAGCATTAAGTGTATGTACATTAGGGGCTCTTGGTGATGTGCAAATTCTTGATGGATTAGGTATTGAAGAGTCGAAACGATTTATGCACCATTATAATTTCCCACAATTTAGTGTTGGGGAAACAGGGCCGATGCGTGGGCCAGGTCGTCGTGAAATTGGGCATGGTGCACTAGGAGAAAGAGCATTAGAACCAATTGTACCGGACGAAAAACACTTCCCTTATACGATCCGATTAGTTTCGGAAGTATTAGAATCAAATGGTTCTACTTCACAGGCAAGTATTTGCGGAAGTACACTTGCCATGATGGATGCTGGGGTACCAATCAAAGCACCAGTTGCTGGTATAGCGATGGGGTTAGTGAAATCAGGGGAACATTATACAGTGTTAACAGATATTCAAGGGATGGAAGATCACCTTGGCGATATGGACTTTAAAGTTGCTGGAACGTCTAAAGGTGTAACAGCTCTTCAAATGGATATCAAAATCAAAGGGTTAGACAGAGCGATTTTACAAGAAGCTTTACAACAAGCGAAACAAGGTCGTATGCATATCCTTGAACATATGATGTCCACTATCTCAAAACCGCGGGAACAATTATCTGAATTTGCTCCTAAGATTTTAACAATGACTATTAATCCAGATAAGATTCGTGATGTCATTGGACCAAGTGGAAAACAAATTAATAAAATCATTGAAGAGACTGGAGTTAAAATCGATATTGAACAAGATGGTTCGGTCTTTATTTCTTCAACGGATCAAGCAATGAATGAAAAAGCAAAGAAAATTATTGCAGATATTGTTCGTGAGGTTGAAGTTGGTAAGATGTATCTTGGAACCGTTAAGCGTATCGAGAAATTTGGAGCATTTGTGGAAATCTTCAATGGAAAAGATGGCTTAGTTCATATTTCTGAACTTGCAGAGGAACGGGTACGCAAAGTGGAAGATGTTCTTTCAATTGGCGATCAAGTATTAGTGAAAGTACTGAATATAGATGAGCAGGGCCGTGTGAATTTATCAAGGAAAGCAGTATTAAAAGAACAACGTGAAAAAGCCGAAAGTGCAACCAAACAGTCTTAATTCGTTTGTAGGTCAGGGTACCCCCTGACTTTTTAATGTTTAAGAAACTAATATTTAGAACTATGGATAGCCCGTTAAAATAGTTGTCTACGTCTAGCTCCAGCGCCTATGGGCTATCGAATTTCTCCGTTTTCTCCCTACGATAAGTCAACATCAGCTTGTGGACTACCTCGCTTTTGTTTCCTTTATTTCAGTCGAAAACTTGTGAAATCGTACACTAGACCTAAGGTGCTTGCGCATTTGTTCTGATTTTCAAAGAAAGCCATTTTCCATTAGTTCTACCTTGTCCCTTCCGTACATAATTTTTATGGAAGGGGGAAGGTCAAGGTGGGGAAAAGTAGACAGTTATTTATGCTTTTTGTCATGGTTATTTTTTCATTTTTACTGGTTCAAAATCCGCTCACTTCAAGATACATCGCCATGGTTAAGCATCAAGCTATTGAAGTGGATAAAAAAGATCATTCATTACATGATCGGATTTTAAAAGCAGCACAAACTTATAATGCGAAACCACAAGATGCAAAACTGGATCGAGTATGGAAGACAATTCCCGGTTACAATGGAATTGAAGTGGATATCGAAGCGTCATATAAAAAGATGAAAAAGGACAATCGATTTGACGAAAAAAAATTAGTATTTAAACAAACAAAACCAAATGTTCATTTACGGGATCTCCCACCCTCTCCGATTTATCGGGGGCATCCGGAAAAACCAATGATAAGTTTTGCTATTAATGTGGCATGGGGAAACGAATATTTACCAGAAATGCTTTCAACATTAAAAAAACATCAAGTCCATGCAACATTTTTTTTAGAGGGGCGTTGGACGAAGGAAAACCCTGATTTAGCCCAAATGATTGTCGATGGTCATCATGAGGTTGGAAATCATTCCTATTCTCATCCAGATATGAGCATATTATCGAATGAAAAAATTAGAAAACAATTGACTGAAACGAATAATGTGATTGAAGCAACGACAAAAAACAAAGTTTCATTATTCGCCCCTCCTAGTGGCAGTTATCGGGAAGATGTCGTAAAGATTGCTCATAGTCTAAATATGTATACAATTATGTGGACTATTGATACAATTGATTGGAAAAAACCAAATCCAGATGTATTGATTCAGAGAGTAACGTCAAAAATTCACCCAGGAGCTATTATATTAATGCACCCGACAGAATCAACAAGCAAATCATTAGATACGTTAATCAAAGAAATAAAGGGAAAAAATTATAAATTGGATACGGTTTCTGAATTACTGGAGGAAGAACGCATTTTTCCGATGAAAGATGAGAAAAATGATAAACAATGACAGATTGTTACAGCAGGAATAGGAGGATATATTTTGATCAAAAAATTCACATGCGATAACGGAGTACGAGTAGTATTAGAAAAGATACCAACTGTTCGTTCGGTGGCCATTGGTATTTGGATTGGGACGGGATCAAGAGATGAGACGGTCGAAAATAATGGGATTTCACATTTCTTAGAACATATGTTTTTTAAAGGGACTGAAACGCGAACAGCGAGAGAAATAGCGGAATGCTTTGATAGTATTGGTGGTCAAGTCAATGCATTTACCTCAAAAGAATATACATGCTATTATGCAAAGATCCTAGATAACCATGCATCCTATGCCTTAAACATTTTAGCCGATATGTTTTTTAATTCTTCATTTGACGAGGAAGAATTACATAAAGAAAAAAATGTGGTCCTAGAAGAAATCAAAATGTATGAAGATACACCGGATGATATTGTCCATGATTTATTAAGTAAAGTGGTGTATGAGAATCACTCATTAGGTTATCCAATTTTAGGAACAGAAGAGTCATTACAAACGTTCACTAGTGATAAGCTTAAACAATATATGCATGATATGTATACACCTGATCGTGTCGTCATTTCCATTGCAGGGAATATTGAAGAATCCTTTATAAAGGAAGTGGAAGCATTATTTGGCACGTTTAAAGGTGGGACTGGAAAAGGGCATGAAGCCACACCGCAATTTCATACAAATAATATCTCAAGAAAGAAAGAAACCGAGCAGGCCCATTTATGCATAGGGTTTGAGGGGCTTCAAATTGGACACCCCGACATCTATAATTTAATTGTTTTAAACAATATCCTTGGAGGAAGCATGTCTTCGAGATTGTTCCAAGATGTACGGGAACAAAAAGGGTTAGCATACTCCGTGTTCTCCTATCACTCCGCTTATAAAGACAGTGGGATGGTGACCATTTATGGAGGAACGGGGGCAAAACAGCTAGATGAATTGTACCGCACTGTAGAAGAAACCCTTGCTGTATTAAAAAGAGACGGTATCACAGAGAAGGAATTAGTCAATAGTAAAGAACAGTTAAAAGGTAGCTTAATGTTAAGCTTAGAAAGTACAAATAGTCGGATGAGCCGTAATGGAAAAAATGAATTATTATTAGGTTATCATCGCTCATTGGACGAAATTGTTCGTTTGATCGATGAAGTAACAATCCCAAAAGTAAATCATTTGGCTAATCAAATTTTTACAGAAAAACAATCCATTGCTTTAATAAGCCCAGACGGTAAACTGCCGACAGGAATTTAATTCGAAAATAAAAAAGGGGATGACCAAAATAAAATGGGTTCCCCTTTTTTAAATGAATGAAATACGTGAGTTTGTAAAACCAGTTCTATTTGTGAAGATGACAAGATATACATAATGGTAACAATGTCATTTTTTAAGGTGGGTAAGGAATGAGATTAAGTGAATTAAGTGGAAAGGAAATTGTTGATTACAAAAAGGCAGAAAGGCTAGGGGTGTTAGGGCAAACCGATCTAGAGTTTAATGAATCAACAGGTCAAATCCATGCGTTAGTCATTCCAACGGGCAAATGGTTTAATCGCAAACAAAATAGTGAAATTCGCGTACCTTGGAACCAAATTCGAACGATTGGAACCGATATGATTATATTGGAAGTACCAGATAGTTAGGAGGGAGCTGCTCTTATGGAGTGGCTCTCTTTTTGTTGTTTAAGGAAACTAAAAAAATTAGGACTCTGGTGGCTCATCTTTCACAAATGTTATCCATGTCTAGCTTCAGCATTGATGAAGAAAGGTACTTGCGCATTTGGTATTTGGGGATTTTACCTACAAAAGATTATATTCACCTACTTCTGTATTTCAACATAGTATATGTAAGTGACAATAGTGAATAGCTATTTTCTAAAATTTGTGGTTCCCCAACAAACTTTGGAAAGAGCTTTGTAAAAAAATAAGACTTCAAAAAGAAGGTGAAAACGAATGTTAACAGGATTGCAAATTGCTTTTTTAGGCGGAGATGCGCGGCAGTTAGAAATCATTCGTAAATTAACCGAACTGGATGCCAAAACTTATTTAGTTGGTTTTGAACAATTGAATCATTCCTTTGCAGGTGCAGTAAAAGAGAACATTATGGATATTCCATTTGAAGAAATAGACGCGATTATATTACCGGTTGCCGGTACGAATGCTGAAGGACATGTAGAAACAATTTTTTCAAATGAAAAAGTGGTCTTAACGAAAGAAATATTAAACAGTACTCCTGAACATTGTGTAACATATTCAGGTATTAGTAATGCTTATTTGGATGATATATCCAAGAAGGCGAATCGGCGACTTGTCAAACTATTTTCTCGTGATGATGTTTCCATTTATAATTCGATTCCGACCGTAGAAGGGACGATCATGATGGTGATTCAAAACACTGATTTCACGATCCATGGTTCGAACGTGATCGTACTTGGGATGGGACGCGTAGGGATGAGTGTTGCAAGAGCATTTCATCATCTTGGTGCAAATACAAGAGTAGGAGCTAGAAAAAGTGAGCATTTAGCCCGAGTCACAGAAATGGGGATTCAACCATTTCATATAAGTGAGTTAGCAAAAGAGGTGCAAGATGCAGACATCGTGATCAATACCATACCACATTTAGTCGTTACAGCCTCTGTCATTGCCAAAATGCCATCTCATACATTAATCGTTGACTTGGCTTCGAAACCAGGAGGAACTGATTTTCGTTATGCAGAAAAACGTGGAATTAAAGCGATTCTTGCGTTAGGTTTACCAGGGATTGTAGCGCCAAAAACGGCGGGGAAAATATTGGCTAAAGTTCTTTCGCAACTGTTGAAAGAAGATGTTTTAAAACGAAAGGAGAGTTCAACATCATGAGTTTAAAGGGAAAACGAATTGGATTTGGTTTGACTGGCTCCCATTGTACGTACGATGCTGTATTCCCTCAGATCATCACTTTAGTAGAAGAAGGAGCGGAAGTCGTTCCTGTTGTGACTTACACGGTGAAAAATACCGAGACCCGATTTGGAAAAGGGGAAGATTGGGTAGCGAAAATTGAAGAAGCTACAGGGAAAAAAGCTTTGGATTCCATTGTGTCGACCGAGCCTCTAGGTCCAAAGATGCCCTTGGATTGTATGGTGATTGCCCCATTAACGGGGAATTCCATGAGTAAGTTTGCCAATGCCATGACAGATTCCCCGGTACTTATGGCGGCTAAAGCGACTTTACGAAATCAAAAACCCGTTGTATTGGGGATTTCAACCAATGATGCCCTCGGTTTAAATGGTGTAAACTTGATGCGACTCATGGCAACCAAAAATATTTATTTCATTCCGTTTGGGCAAGATGACCCTGTCAAGAAGCCGAATTCAATGGTCGCGCGAATGTCGATGCTAAGAGATACAGTTGCAACAGCGATCGCAGGGAAACAGTTCCAGCCTGTAGTAGTAGAAAAGTTTCGTGATTTAGAATAAGTGAAAGAAGTCATCGACTTAGATCTCATTCTAAAAAAAATGGGGCTCTCTTAAATATATCGCCATTTACTAGGGGTGTCTCAAGCATGCAGTCATTGCTTTGGAGACAGCCCGTTTTTAATTTTTTTATCAAAAAGATCATGGTGATTCAAGGAATCATCCCTTCGAGGCCATTTCTAACACCATTCATTCTACTTGGAAATTGACGACCTTCATCCTCAAGTTGCAAACATGTAGACGGGAGGCCTTTTTCTTCCTCCTTCTTGACTATATTCATATTTTTTCAGGAACATGGATAAATTATTAGTCTTTTCAAACTTTATTATGTTAAAATATAAGCTACTAAATGTATCAAATCGATTTAACACAAATTTTACTTGCATTTGTCTGAAATAGACGGTAATGTAAGAGGTTAACTAGAAATAGGAGAAACTGGAAGGAGAAGATCATTTTGAGTAACAACGGTTTTCATGTTGCAGTAGTTGGTGCAACCGGCGCAGTAGGACAACAGATGCTAAATACATTAGAAAAAAGGAATTTCCCAATTAAAAAATTAACATTATTATCATCTGCACGCTCCGCGGGTAAGAAGATTGTTTATAAAGGGGAAGAAATTACTGTACAAGAAGCAAAGCCTGAAAGCTTTGAAGATATTGATATAGCTTTATTTAGTGCTGGAGGAAGCGTCTCAAAAGCCCTTGCTCCAGAAGCGGCAAAAAGAGGAGCGGTAGTCATTGATAATACAAGTGCCTACCGAATGGATCCAGAAGTTCCTTTAATTGTTCCAGAAGTGAATAAAGAAGATTTAAAGAAACATAAAGGAATCATTGCGAACCCTAACTGCTCAACGATCCAAATGGTAGCGGCCCTTCAGCCAATTCGCCAAGCGTTTGGTTTAAATAAGGTCCTTGTATCAACTTATCAGGCGGTTTCGGGTGCGGGCAATAACGCTGTTAAGGAATTAAATGATCAAACGAAGGCGATTGTGAACGGCGAAGATATTCAAGCGAAAATTTTACCCGTAAGTAGTGATGAAAAGCATTATCAAATTTCCTTTAATGCGATTCCACAAATCGATAAATTCCAAGATAATGGGTTTACATTTGAAGAGATGAAAATGATTAACGAGACAAAGAAAATTATGAAAATGCCTGATCTAAAAGTAGCAGCAACATGCGTTCGTCTTCCTATAGCAACTGGTCATTCTGAATCCGTGTATTTCGAAGTGGAGTCGAATGATGTCGCTACATCTCAAATTCAAGAAGTTTTAAGTTCGGCGCCTGGAATCGTTCTAGAAGACAATCCTTCCGAGCAAATTTACCCAATGCCTGCTTATTGTGTTGGAAAAGATGATGTATTTGTCGGACGTATCCGTAAAGACTTAGATGAAGATCAAGGGTTCCATATGTGGGTTGTATCTGATAATTTATTAAAAGGGGCCGCTTTAAATTCTGTTCAAATTGCGGAAACATTAATCGAAATGAATTTAATAAAAGCTATATAAGGATCTACTTTTACATTCTAATGAAGTCAGAAAGTGGAAAGCACTTAACAGACCGGGAATGGCCGATCCGTTAAGTGCTTGAAGCAAAAATTCAGAGGTGTTAGTATTGAAAATCGTTGTACAAAAATTTGGAGGTACGTCTGTTCGTGATCATCAATCAAGATTAAATGCGAAACGTCATATTCAACAGGCGTTAAAAGAGGGCTATAAAGTAGTCGTTGTGGTCTCAGCTATGGGAAGAAAAGGGGAGCCATACTCAACCGATACGCTTTTATCTTTAGTCGGTAGTACTCAAACAAATATTAATAAACGAGAGCAGGATTTATTACTCTCTTGTGGTGAAACCATTTCGAGCGTAGTGTTCACAAATCTATTATTAGAACACGACATTTCGGCCACTGCATTAACAGGCGCTCAAGCGGGATTTTTAACGAATAACGATCATACAAATGCTAAAATCATAGAAGTAAAAACAAACCGAATTCAGCGGGAATTAGAACATTATGATGTTGTCGTTGTCGCGGGTTTTCAAGGGGCGACCAAAAATGGTGATATTACAACAATCGGTCGAGGCGGAAGTGATACATCAGCGGCTGCGTTAGGTGCTGCATTGAATGCTGAATGGATTGATATTTTTACAGATGTCGATGGAATTATGACAGCAGATCCAAGAATTGTGGAAAATGCAAGACCATTATCTATTGTCACTTATAATGAAGTTTGTAATATGGCCTATCAAGGGGCAAAAGTCATTCATCCCCGTGCGGTAGAGATTGCCATGCAAGCGAAAGTTCCTATTCGCATTCGTTCGACTTATTCAGATGGGGTGGGAACACTCGTTACTTCGATCAGTAGAAATAAACAAGGTTCCGATATAAAAGAACGTCTTGTAACAGGGATTGCACATGTATCTCAAATCGCCCAAATCAAAGTAGCAGCGAAAAAGGACCAATATAATTTGCAAGCTGAAGTTTTTAAGGCAATGGCTAAAGAAAAGATTAGTGTTGACTTTATCAATATTTCACCAACTGGTGTCGTATATACTGTTTCTGCAGATATGTTAGACCGTGCAGTTGTCGTATTAAAAGAATTAGGATTCGCCCCAACTGTGGAGACAGGGTGTGCGAAGGTATCGGTTGTCGGTGCTGGAATGACGGGAGTGCCAGGTGTCACTTCAAAGATTGTGACGGCTTTATCCGAACATGGTGTACGTATTTTGCAATCAGCTGATAGTCATACGACCATTTGGGTTTTGGTGAAGGAGAATGAACTTATTACGGCAGTGAACGCATTACATGATGCGTTTCATCTGCAAGAAGATACGAATGAATATGAAATGAAGAGCTAATGTTGAAGGAGGAAAGAGAATGATCTCATTTGGTCAGGTTTCAACCGCAATGGTGACTCCTTTTGATTCAAAAGGGAACATTGATTTACAGAAAACGACGCAGTTGGTGAACTATTTAATCGATAATGGTACGGACTCAATAGTAGTTGCTGGTACAACAGGTGAGACACCAACCTTAACAACAGAAGAAAAAGTGGCTTTGTTCCACCAAGTAGTCAAAACTGTAGATGGTCGTGTTCCTGTTATTGCAGGGACAGGATCCAATAATACGAAGGCATCGATCGAACTGACGAAAAAAGCGGAAGAAATTGGTGTTGATGCGATTATGCTAGTTGCACCATATTATAATAAACCAAATCAAGAAGGTCTTTACCAACATTTTAAAACAATCGCTGAGGAAACAAAATTACCTATAATGATCTACAATATTCCTGGTAGAACAAGCATTAACATTTCACCTGAGACGATCATTCGTCTGTCAAAGCTGCCGAATATTGTGGCCGTTAAAGAGGCAAGTGGTAATTTAGATGCTATGACAGAAATTATTGCGAATACAGATGAAGATTTCATGCTTTATAGTGGGGATGATGGATTGGCTCTTCCAGTTCTCGCGATTGGAGGTCAAGGGGTTATTTCCGTAGCTTCCCATATCATTGGAAAAGAAATGAAACAGATGGTGGGAGAGTTCGTGAAAGGAAATTATCAAGAAGCAGCTAAACTGCATCAAAAACTTCTTCCACTAATGAAAGGGCTATTTGCAGCGCCAAATCCTGTGCCTGTTAAAACAGCTCTACAATATAAAGGTTTGGATACGGGTTCTGTGCGATTACCATTAGTTCCGTTAACAGAACAAGAACGAAATACCCTCATGGATATTTTGAAAAACTATTAATATTTTTTAAGTAGGCAGTCCCATACTAAATGATATTTACCATTTAGTATGGGACTGCTTTTTAATTGTTAGAGTACATCTATTTTAGTCTAAGTCTACGAATTCCGTTCACTATATCTGAGGCGCTTTGTGCATTTATTTTTAAAATATTAGAAAAACTTTATTGATTGAAATTCCCCCTATGTTCGTGTGGATATCCTTTTTCATATAAGTAAAGCAAAATAGATCATTTCTTTTATGACTACACCAGTATAAAAATGGGTTTGCTAAGAAAACTGTCGAATATTTAATTGATTATTAAGGGAATAGTGTTGGCTTTTAAAAATACCATCCATTATAATAGACATAACGGTAAAGTTCGGGTCGGGAGCATCAATAGGAGGAACGAACATTGAGTAAGAGATTGAACGAAAGTATTAAAGTGATTCCACTTGGCGGAGTTGGGGAAATTGGAAAGAATATGACGGCGATTGAAATCGATCATGAAATTTTCGTGATTGATGCTGGATTAATGTTTCCCGAAAATGAAATGCTAGGTATTGATGTTGTCATTCCAGACATTACGTATTTAGAAGCAAATCGAGAAAGAGTGAAGGGGATCTTTTTAACTCATGGGCATGAGGATGCCATCGGTGCATTAGGTTATATCCTGAGGAAGATTCAAGCTCCTGTGTATGGAACAAAGCTAACATTAGCATTAGCGAAAGCACGTTTGAAAGAGTTAAAAGTGAAAGAGAACGTGAAATTTTATACCGTTCACTCGGATTCATACCTTCGCTTTGACACTGTACATGTGTCTTTCTTTAGGACAACTCATAGTATTCCAGATTCAGTAGGAGTGGTTATTCATACATCAGAAGGAGCCATCGTCCATACGGGTGATTTCAAATTTGATCAGGCCGCCCGAGGATTGTATCAACCGGAAATCGGAAAAATGGCTGCGATTGGAGAAAAAGGTGTTCTTCTCCTGCTATCTGATTCTATGGAGGCTGAACGCATTGGTCATACTCCATCTGATGAAGTGGTTGCACGTCAATTATCTGATGCATTTCACTCTGCTAAAGGGCGAATTATTGTTGCTTCTTTTGCCTCTAATCTAATTAGAATTCAGCAAGTATTTGATGCTGCTAGTGAAAATCATCGTAAAATTGCTGTTTGTGGAAAAAGTATCGAAACGGTTTTAACGATAGCAATTAGAATGGGCTATTTAGATGTTAACGAAGATTCTTTAATCCATATTCAAGATCTCCACAAATTTGCAGATGATGAAGTGGTCATTTTATCTACAGGTACACAAGGTGAGCCGATTGAAGTCATTCAAAAAATGGCCAAGGGAAATCATAAGCTAGTGTCAATCAAACAAGGGGATACGGTGATTTTAACAGCGAATCCATCACCTGGGTTAGAACTCTTGTTAGGAAAAACAGTCAACCTCATCAGTCGAGCAGGGGCAACCGTTTTGCAAGGAGAGAAGAAAATTCATGTATCTGGTCATGGTTGTCAGGAAGATTTGAAAATGATGATCAATTTAATGAAGCCAAAATTCTTTATCCCAATTCAAGGTGAATACCGCATGCTATTTTCTCACGCAAAGGTAGCCGAGTCCTTGGGTACTCCTAGGCAAAACATTTTCATCCCAGAAAAAGGGGAAATTATTGAGATTAAAGGGGATCGCATCCGTTCTGGGGGAAGAGTGCAAGCTGGGAATGTGTTGATTGATGGGATCGGAGTGGGAGATGTAGGCAACATTGTTTTACGTGACCGAAAATTATTATCTCAAGATGGAATCTTTATCGTTGTTGTTACGTTAAATAAAAAAGAAAAGAGAATTGCTTCAGGGCCTGAAATCATCTCTAGAGGATTCGTATATGTAAGAGAATCTGAACAATTAATGGAGGAATCCACACAAATTGTAGCAGAAATTGTTGATAAAAATATGAGAAGGGAAACGTTTGAATGGTCCAATATTAAGCAAGAGATTCGCGATCATTTGAACACGTACCTTTATGAAAAAACGAAGCGCCGCCCTATGATTTTACCGATTATTATGGAAGTATAAAACGCAGATCCCTCTGCGTTTTTTTCTTTGGAAAAAGGCTCTGTAAAACTTGGGTGTTGATTTTTGTCACAAGCCTTTCGCTTTTCCGTGGACGGTTGCCGAGCTTCCCCGAGACTACGTGTCTGTGGGGTTTCAGCTATTCGGTTTTTCTCGTAGGAGTCTCCGTGCCTTCCATTTCAATCAACGAACTAACGTAAATCAACAAGGTGTCCAAAATGTACTCTTTACTTGGGAAAAGATTGCATGAAAATAATACACAAAGTGGATACTAAGATCATTAGTATTGAAAGGAGTGGTTCGATCATGACTTTTCAATCATCCATGAATGAAGAGCAACCAGAAAAGGAAAAAGAGGAAGAAAAGCCTCCTTCATCGATCGTCGAAAAGATACAGGAGCTGGGCCAAACAAGTGTTCCACAGATCCCACAGGATTCGAATATTCATTGTTTAACCATTGTGGGCCAAGTGGAAGGACATATGCAGCTTCCTCCGCAAAATAAAACGACGAAATATGAACATGTCATTCCACAAATTGTCGCGATTGAACAAAATCCGAAGATTGAAGGCCTATTAGTCATTCTAAATACAGTTGGAGGAGATGTTGAGGCAGGATTGGCCATATCTGAAATGCTGTCCTCCTTATCAAAGCCAACCGTCTCTATTGTACTAGGTGGTGGGCATTCCATCGGTGTCCCCATTGCTGTTTCTTGTGATTATTCTTTTATCGCCGAAACGGCAACGATGACGATTCATCCTATACGTCTAACTGGCTTAGTCATTGGGGTTCCACAAACATTCGAATACTTAGATAAGATGCAAGAAAGAGTCATTAAATTTGTCAAAAAGAATTCTAAGATAGAGGAAGAAACCTTTAAAGACTTAATGTTTGCGAAAGGGAATTTAACGCGAGATATTGGAACAAATGTTGTGGGTTCAGATGCAGTTGATTATGGATTAATAGATGAAGTTGGTGGCATTGGTCGTGGATTAAAAAAACTAAATGAATTAATTGAAGCTAATAAGAATAAAAGTGAGGGATTGATTCAATGATTTTGCATACAACGGTTCCACAAGAATTGATCTTCCCACCGGATCATAAACAATTTCAGAACATCCAAACAATCCACTGGCAGGGGATACCATTAATAGTAGAACAACAAGCCGATCAATATCGTGTTGTTCGAGTATTAAGTACAAATCCGGCAGATTTTTTAAATGAAGGAATTGGGCCAGGTCAGCTCATTTCCATTTCCTCATAGAATATTTACAACGAACAATCTATTCCTTTTTAAGGAGGGATTGTTCATTCTTGTAAAAGCAGGTAATACAACGAAAGAATGATAGGAATGATACGAACAAATATGCTATAATAAAGGAAAACAGCAGCCGTTGTGGCTGCTTTCTTTATTCTTTCATTTACATTTGTACCTATCTAAAACATACATAATGATTAATTGAAAATTTTGCTAAAACTTTTATCATATTAAGGTGATTCTATGACAAAAAGGAAAAGAAGATCGACAAAAAAATATACAGAAATAAAAGAAACGATGAGGCTCGAATTACTTGGCCTTATTTTCATCGCCTTGAGTGTAATCGGAATTATTCAATTAGGGGCTGTTGGAAAATCATTTGTTTTCTTTTTCCGCTTCTTTTTAGGAGAATGGTATATGATTGGGTTTCTTGCGACGATTGGATTTGCAAGTTTTATGATCATTAAACGTGAAAAGCCTTATTTCTTTCGTCGCCGCTTAATTGGGATCTATATCATGTTGGCGAGTTTGCTATTATTAAGCCATGTAAAATTATTTGAACTATTAGCAAACCATGAGTCATTTAATAATCCAAGCGTAATAAAAAATTCTTGGGACTTATTTTGGATGGATGTACGTCAGGAATCAAGCAGTTCCGATTTAGGTGGAGGAATGATTGGGGCAGTTTTATTTGCTGTATCTTATTTCCTTTTTGACTCATTGGGAACGAAGATTTTAAGTGTTGTTCTCATTTTGGTTGGCTTTATTTTAATTACGGGTAAATCAATTGGAGAAATCTTTGGAAAGGTTTTGATATCTTTTCGTAAATGGGTGGGGAGTCAGTGGATGGCCTTCCAAGAAGATTTGGATGAATGGAAAACGGAAAGAAAAGAGAAAAAAGAGAATAAGGTGAAGAGTAATAAAGACAAAAAACAACCTAAAAAAATGGAATCTGAAAGCAAAGAAGAAACGGCCGAGGTCGTAACGAAAGAGCCGATCATTTCAAGCTTTACGGAAAAAAACGAAATGCCTATAGAATTGATCGAAGAAGAAGACCAATTAGCTTTGCCCATTGACGAGGAGATGGAGGATGAGGCTCCGCCAATGTCTTTTGCTGAAGTAGAAAACAAGGATTATCAGTTGCCCTCCATCTCCTTATTAAAACGGCCTAAGCATACAGACCAGAGTAAAGAATACCAATTAATTCATGAAAATGCGGCTAAATTGGAAAGAACATTTCAGAGTTTCGGTGTAAAGGCGAATGTTACACAAGTTCATCTAGGGCCAGCTGTTACAAAATATGAGGTTCATCCAGACGTAGGTGTGAAGGTGAGCAAAATCGTGAGTCTTAGTGATGATATTGCTCTAGCACTCGCAGCGAAAGATATCCGGATGGAAGCACCTATTCCAGGGAAATCAGCGATTGGGATTGAAGTTCCTAATCAAGATGTAGCGGTCGTGAGCCTTCGGGAAGTATTGGAAAGTAAACAAAATGATAAACCCAATTCCAAATTATTAATTGGTTTAGGGCGAGATATTACAGGTGAAGCGGTCCTTACCGAATTAAATAAAATGCCACATTTATTAGTAGCCGGTGCGACTGGGAGCGGAAAAAGTGTTTGTATCAATGGCATCATCACAAGTATCTTAATGAGAGCGAAGCCACATGAAGTGAAAATGATGATGATTGACCCGAAAATGGTTGAATTAAATGTATATAATGGGGTGCCACATTTATTAGCTCCAGTTGTAACGAATCCCAAAAAGGCTTCTCAAGCTTTGCAAAAAGTCGTAAGTGAGATGGAAAGACGATATGAACTATTCTCTCATTCAGGCACAAGAAATATTGAGGGGTATAATGAATATATTCATCGCCATAATAATGAAACGGGCGAAAAGCAACCATATCTTCCTTATATCGTTGTAATCGTAGATGAATTAGCAGATTTAATGATGGTGGCATCGGGCGACGTAGAAGATTCCATTACCCGTCTTGCGCAAATGGCAAGAGCAGCAGGGATTCATTTAATTATCGCCACTCAGCGACCTTCTGTTGATGTCATCACAGGGGTGATTAAAGCGAATATTCCTTCAAGAATTGCCTTTGCGGTTTCTTCTCAAACAGATTCCCGTACGATTCTAGATATGGGAGGAGCCGAAAAACTACTTGGAAGAGGGGACATGTTATTTTTCCCAGTAGGCGCTTCAAAGCCTGTGAGGGTACAAGGAGCATTCCTTTCTGATGATGAAGTAGAGGAAGTAGTCGAATTTGTCATTTCCCAACAAAAGGCTCAATATCAGGAAGAAATGATTCCTGATGACCTTCCTGAAACAACAGCAGATGTTGAAGATGAACTTTATGATGAAGCCGTCCAATTAATAGCGGAAATGCAAACTGCTTCCGTTTCTATGCTCCAACGTCGTTTTAGAATTGGCTATACTAGAGCCGCAAGACTGATCGATGAAATGGAAGTGCGAGGGATAGTTGGTCCATATGAAGGAAGCAAACCGAGAAAGGTATTAATTCCAAAATCTACAGATGAGCAAACTTCGTAAAAAAACACTCAGGTGGGGGGAACGATTCTTACGCTCCACCTGAGTGTTTTATTGTTTAGGAAACTAACTCCGATGAACAGGCGATTGCGGATTTGTTATGGAATCAACTTCTCTGTTTCATGAAATATGAGAATCCGGTTATGAAAAGAAATATTATAGAAAAGCCATATTTTTCCGTATTTTTTTGACTTTAGGTATCTAGCCATTTTTTATTTTGATTTGGTATAGTATAGTTACTGCTTACATTGAACGTTAAATTAATAATATTGCAATGATATAACAAGAATGTAAATGTTGCTTTTCAGATGATGAAAAAAGTGTTATCTTATTTCTTGGTAGTAGAAAAGTTTACATTAGAGGTCAGATGTCTGAGGAGGATGGTGATAGTTTCAATGATGGCAATAAAAGTAGATCATAGACATTTATATCTTCAAGTCATTGAACATTTGAAAAAGGCTATTGAGGCTGGAATTTACAAGGAAAAAGAGAAGCTTCCATCCGAATTTGAGTTATCGAAACAGTTAGGAGTTAGTCGAGCGACATTAAGAGAGGCTTTAAGAATTTTAGAGGAAGAAAATATTATTACGCGCAAACATGGTGTCGGAACCTTTGTCAATGTCAAACCATTGTTTACATCAGGGATTGAACAATTAAGCAGTGTGACAGATATGATTCTTCAAGCTGGGATGTCACCCGGGACAATCTTTCTAGCTTCCACTAGGCAAAAACCAACGGAGTCGGATATGAAAAGATTCCAATGTACAGATGAGGATGAAATTGTGATGATTGAACGGGTTCGGACAGCGAATGGAGAACCGGTTGTATATTGTGTGGATAAAGTTCTGGCAAAAGCTTTCCCAGACCATTATGATTATCAAGATGTGTCATTGTTTTCTACATTAGACCAAATTGGCAATCGGAAAATATCCTATGCCGTCACTCAAATTGAACCATTAGGATATCATGAAAAAATTTCGCCGATTCTTGAATGTGAATTAGAAACAGCTCTTCTTGTCTTGAAACAGCTCCATTTTGATGAAGCAGATGAGCCGATCCTTTATTCGATTAACTATTTTAAAGCAGATAAATTTAGCTTTCATGTATTAAGAAAGCGTTTTTAGTAGGTAAGACATTTTTCCAACACTTAATAGATAGTGAATCCCCCCACCTTAAGTGATGATAGGTGAGGGTTTTTCTGCTTAAAAGGTTCGAATTGTGCAACTACTATTCATTTTCGCCCAATTTTTTGGGAGAGCCAATGTAGCAACTGATCTCGGCTTTTCGGAAAATCAGCGTGAGAGGGGATCTCTTCAAATTGGTTGACGATATCCAAAATCCATGGTTTATGAAGGTGACTTCTACTTAAAATTCCTTCGTCTGAAAATGCACCATGACCATCACCTGAATACAGAGTTTCTCCATTATTCATGATGATGATTTCATCTGACCATTCATAGGCAAAGTCCACATCATGGGTGGACAGAATGATAGTGGTTCCATTCTGATGGATACTTGAAAGAATATGTAATAAACGGTCCGAATAATAGAGGTCCAGTCCAGCGGTGGGCTCATCCAATACGATGACTTCTGGCTTCATCGCAAGTACACCCGCGATGGCTACACGTTTCTTTTCTCCAATACTTAATAAATGAGGGGGCCTTCGACTATAGTTGGTCATTTCCGTTAGTCGCAATGCCTCATCCACATATTGTTCGATTTCTTCTTTTGCTAAGCCTAAATTTTTCGGACCAAATGCCACATCATCCCTGACAGTCGATGCAAAAATTTGTGAATCAGCCTGTTGAAAGACTAGGCCGACACTTTTTCTTAGTTGAACCAGTTCTTTTTTCTTATATTTTAAAGGTTGACCTTTAAAATAGACCGTCCCATTTTTAGGCCGTAATAATCCATTTAGATGCAAAAATAAAGTAGACTTACCTGCACCATTATTTCCCAATACGGCTATTTTCCTCCCTGGTGAAAATGAGAGGTTAATATTCTTTAAAACATTTGTACGATCTGGATAGGAAAATGATAGATTCTCCAATTGGAGGATGGGCACTGTCATTCAAAAAACACCTTTCCACTAAAAAGAATGATGAAAAAAAAGAAAAGGAAGAAAAGATGTTTTTTATTCACCTTCCCTTCATAAGTAAACGAAAGAATTAATTCATCGGCACCTCTTGAGTCAATCGCCTGTTGCATTTCTGTTCTCTTTTTTAATGTTTGGATAAACAGATTTGGGATTAAAATTGAAAAAGAACGTAAAGAAATTCGAAATGAACGATGTCCTAACCGCGTTGACTGTGCATAGTACATTTGAATGGCTGTTTCCATTAACATAAAAAGAAAACGATATGTGATGGAAATCAAATCAATTAATTCTTTCGGAAGTCTAAGTCTACTTAAAACAAACAGTAGTTCATGGACGGGTGTGGACAAAATAAAAAAATAAATACATGTCACACTACCTATAGAAATGAGAAATAGTTCAATCGCTACTTCAAAATTGGTAAATAAAATAAAAATGAAAATAGGTCCTATTTCGCCTGACCAAATAAGATCTTCCCCTGAATAAGGCTCCAAGGAGAAAGTGAAAAGAATTGAAATAATACTTGTTAAAATGAATAATAATGGTAGACTTAAAAGCTTCAAATAAAGCAAAATATGTATGTCCATAACGATTATGATGATCATACTCATGATAAAGAAAATGAGCAAGGATAATCCTACATCTCTTAGGGTGACAGTCGTAAGTAGACACCCAATTGCGAAGATAAATTTCTCAATTGGGTGTATAGTTGAAAGTCTTTGTTGATTTGCTATTGTATCGATAATCATCTTAATGTTTCTTTCTTATTTCCATTCTTTTTCCCTTTGGACAGTCCGAAAAAATATCCAATAAAGCCAGCCCCTAGCGCAGCTTGTAAGGCAAATAATAAACTTTCCACTTCTCCACCAGGTAATTCCCAAACATTTGAAAACCAAGGTTCATATTTGGGATTAATAGATTCGATTGCATCGACAGCTTTTCCATCCGTTCCCGCAAACTCTGATGAAGTATTATAAGCAAGAGGAACAATAATAAATAATAAAATAACAAATAAAAGAAAGAGATTTTTCTTCATAGATTATTTCGCCTCCTTCATTTGCACATTTAAAGTGGATAGTTCTTCACGATTATATTTTGCTAGAAAGTTTAATACCATAACAGTTAGCAAACCTTCGACAATGGACAAAGGAATTTGCGTGATAGCAAAAATGCTAGCAAATTTCATAAAAGAACCTATGATTCCATTTACAGAGTCTGGAAATGCAAGCGCCAATTGAAACGATGTTGCAACATATGTAGCTAGGTTTGCTAAGGCAGCTGCTAAAAAGATCGATACATTATGATGAACATTCATCTTTTTCGATGCTTTGTATACTCCGTAGGCAACGAAAGGTCCAAGTACAGCCATTGAGAAGGCATTCGCCCCTAATGTAGTAATGCCACCATGAGCTAGTAACAATGACTGAAATAAAAGGACAACAAATCCAACGACACTCATGATCATAGGTCCGAATAAGATCGTCCCAAACCCTAATCCAGTTGGATGGGAACTACTCCCTGTAACAGACGGGATTTTCAATGCCGATAACACAAAAGCGAAGGCAGTGGATAGACCTAAAACCATTTTCATTTCAGGGGAATTTCGAAATAATTTCCTTAATTGAAGGATTCCGATGAATAAAAAGGGTAGAAAAGCGATCCACCAAATAATGACCCATTTGATTGGGAGAAAACCTTCAGCAATATGCATGGCATGGGTGCTCGAAAAAGAATTCACCCAAAAATAAGACGCTAACATTAAAATACTACAAAACCAAAAAAAGCTTTTCCTCATGAAAATTCTCCTCTTCTCAAAATATTCTCCTATCTTTCTCTTGAAAAATAGATATACATATAGAAAAGTAAATCACATGAAATATTGTGGAAAATAAAAAAGCATTCATAACTTACGGTTAAGAATGCATGAAGAATACATGTCATGCGATTTCCCCTATATCCCGTAGGTACATCGAGAGTGGAAAACAGGCAGGTCTCCTGACTTATCTTCTTTGTGAATTGCGCCTTCCCATTGAATACAAAAGTGGCCTATTGCAAAACACTCCAAATTACAGTGGCGGGAACCGTGCTGGAATTTCACCAGCTTCCCTTTTAAGCAAATAGAGGGGGGTTCCCTATTTGCACCTATTTTCGAAAAAATATGAAATTAATTTAAAGTATAGGGAATTTGTGACAGTTTGTCTACAATTTTTTTGAAAATGTCAGAAAAGAGAGATTAAAAAAACTTCTTGTCAATTATTGAATAATTTGTTAACTTTGAATACATAGTTATAAATATTGTGATATAAAAAATATCAAACGACAATTACATAAGATGATTTAAAGTGCCAATTAGGATATTGGATAATAGGGAAATCGGTTAAAATCCGATGCAGCCCCCGCTACTGTAAGTGTGGACAAGCTTGTCAAAACCACTAGGTAACGACTAGGAAGGGACAAGGGAGGAAGAAGCATAAGCCAGGAGACCTGCTTTAAGTCGCGTTTTATTCTTCGGTGGGAGGAATAGGTGTGTGGCATAAAGCTATTGTTCATTTGCATACAAATCCTTATCTTCCAGAAGATAGGGGTTTTTTTGTTGGAATTATTTTTATATTGAAAATGGGAGGGGCAAGAATGACGACATGGAATTTACAAGATATGCAAAAGCATGTTCTGATTTGTAACGGTTCTAGTTGCATGAGAAAGGGAGGAGAGGAAGTCACCCAAGCCATTAGAAAGGAAATTACAACAAGAGAACTAGACCGCTATATTCATACAAGCCGGACTCGGTGTAATGGTAGATGTAAAGATGCCTGTGTTGTCATTGTGTATCCAGATGCTGTGTGGTACGAAGGGATCGATGTTGATTCTGCGAAAGAATTGGTGCACTCCCATCTAGAAAACAATCAAATATTGAAATCGAAGGTTATATATGAGCGGACGCAAACGGGAATGAGTTTAAAAAACAATCGCGTCAAAGGAATTGAGAAAGAAAAGCAAGAAGCGAAAAAGGAGGAAGTTTTGTGACCGGGAAATTATTAATCGTAGGATTTGGTCCAGGAAGTGTTAAACATTTTACAGAGCGTGCAAAAGAAGCTATTGCAGAAAGTGATTGCATTATTGGTTATAAAACATACGTAGAGCTCGTCACAGATTTAATTACAGACCAAGAAATTATTAGTACAGGAATGTCGGAGGAAGTCAGCCGTGCTCAAGCTGCCGTCAAACTAGCCGAAGAAGGAAAGAAAGTGGCGGTCATATCTAGTGGGGATGCGGGTGTCTATGGGATGGCTGGTCTCGTATATGAGGTATTAATTGAAAAAGGGTGGAAAGAAGCAGAAGGTGTAAAAGTAGAGGTGATTCCAGGAATTTCAGCGATTAACTCCTGTGCTTCTCTTTTAGGCGCACCTGTTATGCATGATTCTTGTACAATCAGCTTAAGTGATCATTTAACACCATGGAGTATCATAGAAAAACGAATTGAAGCTGCAGCAGCAGCCGATTTCGTCATCGCTTTATATAATCCGAAAAGTGGAAAAAGAACAAGACAAATCGTGGAAGCACAACGGATTCTATTAAAATATCGGGATCCTAAGACACCCGTAGGATTAGTAAAAAGCGCATACAGGGACCGTGAACATATTATGATCACGACATTAGAAGAGATGTTAACTTATGAAATCGGGATGTTAACAACCGTCGTCATCGGTAATTCTACAACCTTTTTATATGACGGGAAAATCATCACACCAAGGGGATACCAGCGTAAATACACGCTAAACTCTACGAAACAAAAACTTAGACCACATGAACGTTTGAAAAGGGAAAATGAACCTTGGGCGCTTCATGGAGGAAAAGAAGAGGAATCGTCCTCTCTAAAATTTGCCGAAGAAGCTGCCAAAATAGTAGGAATGAAAGATACTCCTGAAGAATCAATGATTCCTTTTCAAAAAATTGAACAAATTTTTGAACTGGCAGTGAGCCCAGGGGTTGCGAATAAGCAATTTACTGCACAGCAAATGTTAACATTAGCAAAAATCATTGGAGATAAAGGCTCGATGGAATATACCCCACATCATTACATCATAGTAAGGGTACCGACAGATCAACCTGAATTGATTGTCTCCAAACTAAAAGAAACCGGATTGCTCGTAAATCCAATTGGGGATGTCCTTACGATTAAGGCTTGTGATTTTTGCGATGGGGAGAAAAAGGACGGAATTCCATTAGCAGAAGAACTATATGAACGTTTTTCTGGAATGGACATGCCAAAGGAAACAAAGATCGGCATTAACGGCTGTGGAATGGCTTGTTACCAAGCAGTTCAAGAAGATATTGGGCTCGTGTTTCGAAAAGGAAAATTTGATCTATTTATCGGTGCAAAAACCGTCGGCAGAACCGCACATAGTGGTCAATTGATTGCCGAAGGGGTGGAGCCAAACGAAGCCCTCTCAATCGTTACCGGGATCATTAAAGAATATAAAGAAAAAGGTCATCCGAATGAGAGCTTTTTTAAATTCTTCAAACGGGTAAAAAATGTCCATGGTTTTCAGTATAAAGATATTACTCCTGTGTTGGATTTAGAACCACTTGGTTGTGGCGAATAAAGTTTTCAAAATGGTGTTGTTAGAAATTTGGGAACCGAATTTTACGGTTGTAGACCGCAAGAACGGGATAAACGTTTAGGAGGAATTTTCATGAAAGCTGTTTTATTTGTTGGGCACGGAAGCCGGGATCATGAAGGTAACGAGCAAATTAGAATATTTATTCGCAAGCTCCAACCACAAATTGACGAAAATATTTTAGTAGAGACTTGCTTTTTAGAATTTGAGAAGCCAACCGTTTCAGACGGACTAAAAGCATGTGTTTCTAAAGGAGCGACATCTGTAGCCGTCATTCCGATTATGTTATTGCCTGCGGGTCATTCAAAGATTCACATCCCATTCGAATTGGATGAAGCGAAAAAAAAATATCCTCATGTTTCTTTTACTTACGGAAGGCCAATCGGGGTACATGAATTAACAATAGACATTTGCAAATCCCGCCTACAAGAAATTGGCGAACCTGTTGAAGCAGTACAAGAGGAGGCAGCCGTTATACTATTAGGTCGAGGTGGTAGTGATCCAGATGCCAATAGTGACTTATATAAAATCTCCAGACTGTTATGGGAAAGATTGAATTATCCGTTAGTTGAACCTGCTTTTATGGGGGTTACGACTCCACTGATCGATGAAACTGTTGAACGGTGTATCAAACTAGGTGCAAAGAAAATTACCATCTTACCCTATTTCTTGTTTACGGGCATTTTGATTAAAAGACTGGAAAAAATGGTAGAAGACTATCAATCTACTTATCCTCATATCCAGTTCCAACTGGCAGGATATTTTGGTTTCCATGAAAAATTACAACAAATTTTATTAGATCGGATGAATGAAGCGCTACAAGGTCAGGTGGTTATGAATTGTGATACTTGTCAATATCGACTAGGTTTAGTTGACCACATTGATCATCACCATCATCACGACCATGACCATGATGATGATCACCATCATGATCATCATCATGAGGAGGTGACGAATAAGTGATTTTATTTTTGGCAGGGACAAGTGATGCACGAAGCTTAGCCGTCCAAATAAAAGAATCAGGCTTGAAACTTTTAGCAACCGTTGTAACAGACAATGCTCGAGTGGAACTTGAAAAAGTGGGTATTGACACAATGGTCGGTCGTTTGAACAGTGATGAAATGACCGACCTTATTGAAAGTGAAAAGATCGAAGCCATAGTGGATGCAAGTCATCCATTTGCAGAAGAGGCATCAAAAAATGCGATTCTTGCGGCGAAAAATGCTAATATTCCGTACATTCGCTATGAAAGACCCGTGATTGAACAAGAATATGAAAAAATCATTAAGGCTTCTAGTTATGAAGAAGCGGCGGAAATAGCGGCAAAAAAACAAGGAGTCATCTTTTTAGCGACGGGCAGTAAAACATTGCAAATTTTTAGTGAAATATTACTTTCTTGTCCAAACACTCGCATGATTGCCCGCATGTTACCAAGAAAGGACAATATGGAAAAATGCGAACAATTAGGAATTCCGCAAAAAAATATCGTGGCGATTCAGGGGCCATTTACAAAAGAATTTGACCAAGCCCTTTATCGACAATATGGGGTGACTTTACTCATTACGAAAGACAGTGGAAAAGAAGGATCTGTCAATGAAAAGGTAGCAGCTGCTAGAGAATTAGATATTGAAACGATTTTGATCACTCGCCCTAAAATCGAGTATGAAAATAAATGCACTACTTTTAAAGAGGTGCTAGAACAGCTCCCACTAGTATTAAGTAAATAAGAATATAAGTTTTCCACTGGTGTTCAGGGGCAAACTTTGTGACCGTCAGACCAAGTTCATAAAAATAATGAAAAGAAGGAGAAATTGAAATGGAATTTTTAACGGATTTTAAACCAGAAACAGTTCAACCTCAGGAAATTGAGGGACGCAGCTTTCAAATGATTGATGAAGAAGTTGGAGAGCATTCGTATTCACCTGAGCAATATAAAGTCGTACAACGTGTTATTCATGCATCAGCCGACTTTGAATTAGGAAAAAGTTTAGTATTCCATCCAAAAGCGATTGAGGCAGGAATAGAAGCTATTCGTAATGGAAAAAAGGTTGTAGCGGATGTGCAAATGGTTCAAGTAGGAATTAGTAAGCCTCGTATCGAGAAATTTGGATGTGATGTGAAGGTTTACATATCAGATAAAGATGTAATGGAAGAAGCGAAAAGACTGAATACAACAAGAGCGATCATTTCCATGAGAAAGGCTATGAAAGAAGCAGATGGTGGAATTTATGCAATTGGAAATGCCCCAACGGCCCTTTTAGAACTCATTCGTCTTGTTAAAGAAGGGGAAGCAAAACCAGGGCTGATCATTGGAATGCCCGTTGGCTTTGTTTCAGCAGCAGAATCGAAAGAAGAATTAGCAAAATTAGATATTCCTTTCATTACAAATATCGGCCGTAAAGGCGGTAGTACGGTTACAGTTGCAGCATTAAATGCCATCTCATTATTAGCTAATAAAGGGTAATTAAAATGGAAAAAACAAAAAAAGGTCAATCCATGCGGGAAGGGTTCACAACGGGCTCCTGTGCCACAGCGGCAACAAAGGCTGCATTGATCACATTATTAACGAAAGAAGAACCAGCTGAAGTGACCATCTATTTACCCGCAAGAAGATTCGCAACTTTTACAATCGAAAATATATCCTACCAAAATGATGCTGTAACTGTTGGAATTATTAAAGATGCTGGTGATGACCCCGATGCGACCCATGGCGCCCTCATTCAGTCGACTGTTTCATTTAATAATGAAGCCAATATTATGCTGGATGGTGGGGTCGGTGTGGGAAGAGTGACGAAACCGGGATTACCCGTATCAATCGGGGAAGCCGCGATTAACCCTGTCCCAAGAAAAATGATTTTAGGAGTTGTAGAAGAGGTTTTAAACGAATTCAATAAGAATACTCAAGGAGTAAATGTT
This sequence comes from Oikeobacillus pervagus, assembly GCF_030813365.1. Classification (NCBI taxonomy): domain Bacteria; kingdom Bacillati; phylum Bacillota; class Bacilli; order Caryophanales; family Bacillaceae; genus Oikeobacillus; species Oikeobacillus pervagus. The sequence goes on along the minus strand of NZ_JAUSUC010000005.1, from coordinate 21,227 downwards.
GTCATCTCTGTGCCCGCAGGTGAGGAGATTGCCAAAAAAACCTTAAATGGAAGATTAGGAATCATTGGTGGGATTTCAATTTTAGGAACGAGAGGGATTGTCGTTCCTTTTTCTACTGCTGCCTTCAAAGCAAGTATCGTGCAAGCTATAAAAGTGGCTAGAGCGGTGAATTGTGATCATGTTGTGATTACTACGGGTGGCCGAAGTGAAAAGTTTGCCATGAAGGAATATGAAGGCTTACCCGAAGAGGCCTTTATCGAAATGGGCGATTTTGTAGGCTTTACATTAAAAATGTGTAAAAAGCTTGGGGTCAAACGAATATCGATGGTTGGAATGATGGGGAAATTTTCGAAGATTGCCCAAGGAGTGATGATGGTGCATTCCAAAAGTGCACCTGTACGGATCGACTTTTTAGCGGAAGTAGCAAAGGAATCCGGGGCCACTCCTGAATTAATTGAAGAAATCCATGAGGCAACGACCGCCTCATATGTTGGGGATCTAATGCTTCAAAACGATCTGCCTTTATTTTTCCAAACGTTATGTGGATATTGCTGTCAGCATGCTCTTGAAGAAATGGGGGGCGGGTTGATCGTAGAAACGAGTATTTATACGTTAAAAGGTCAGTTTTTAGGAAAGGCGTGTTCTTTAGGTGAATAAAGTAAAAGTAATTGGGATTGGTGATAATGGGCTAGCAAGTCTACTCCCCATGTATATCGAATGGATCGAAAAAAGTGAAATATTAGTTGGCGGTGAAAGACAACTCTCCTTCTTTCCTAATTATAAGGGGGAGAAGCGAGTGTTAAAGGGAGGACTCCGCTCTCTAATTGATCAATTAAAAGAGGAACAAAGGGAAACCGTGATTCTAGCCTCTGGTGATCCGCTTTTCTATGGGATTGGGGGATATGTTGCTAAAAAGATGGAAGTTGACATCTATCCGAATATGAGTTCTGTACAATTGGCATTTGCCAGATTAGGAGAGTCATGGCAAGATGCATATTTTACGAGTGTACATGGAAGAAGCATGGCGGGTCTGGCACAAAAAATAGATGGCAAAAAGAAAATTGCGATTTTAACAGATGAAGAGAATCATCCAGCCAAAATTGCACGTTATTTACTTGATTTTCATTTTGCAGATGAATACGAAATGTTCGTCGCTGAAAATTTAGGAGGAGAAAAGGAACGCTGTAAACTCTATTCATTACAAGAGGTAACAGATTTGACCTTTTCTTCATTAAATATTGTGATTTTAAGGAAAGTGAAAGAGGGCAAGATGTGGGGGCTTGGTATTCCAGATGAAGAGTTTTCACAAAGAAAACCGGACAAGGGCCTCATCACAAAGAGAGAGATTCGCACACTGACACTAGGCGCCTTACAATTACAAAAGGATAGCATCGTTTGGGATATCGGAACATGTACCGGGTCTGTGGCGATTGAAGCCGCAAAAATTGCGAATGAAGGACAAGTTTTCGCAATTGAAAAAAATGAAGGGGATCTTGAGAACTGTCGTCAAAACATGAGAAAGTTCAGAACAGATTTTACTGTTCTTCATGGAAAAGCTCCAGATGGTCTTGAACAATTTCCACCACCAGATGCTGTTTTTATTGGGGGAACCGCTGGTGGAATGAGAACGATTTTACAAATTTGCTGTGAAAAGTTACGGGAGAATGGGAGAATCGTTGTCAATGCGGTGACCATTGAAAATTTAGCCGAAGCCATCACTTGTTTTAAAGAATTTAATTTTGACACGAATATTACGATGGCACAGATTTCAAGAAGTAAACCCATCTTGAATTTAACGAGATTTGACGCCTTAAACCCCATTTATTTAATTACAGCGAAAAGAAAAGAAGGTGAATGTTGATGGTCGGAACATTATATGGAATTGGTGTAGGACCAGGGGATCCTGAACTGATTACAGTGAAAGCATTTCGAAAGTTGAAAGAATCAAATGTCATTGCCTATCCGAAAAAACGACGAGGCAGCAAAAGCTATGCCCAGAAAATTATTGACGTCTACGTGAATACGATGGATAAGGAAATGTTAGGGCTCGTTTTTCCGATGACGAAAGATGAAGATATTTTAGAAAAATATTGGAATGAAACAGCTGAAACAATTGCAGGGAAACTTTTAGAAGGAAAAGATCTCGCATTTGTAACAGAAGGTGATCCATTATTATATAGTACATTTATTCATCTGTTTAACATCATGAAGGAAAAATATCCGCAAATTCCAATGCAAGTAGTGCCTGGAATTTCTTCCTTCAACGGAACAGCCGCAAGACTTGGACTTCCTTTAGTAGATGGTGATGAACAATTGGCTATTATTCCAGCAACAGATAATAAGGAAGAAATGAAGAACGCAATTGAAAACCACGATTGTGTCATCTTTTTGAAGGTCGCAAAAGTAATCGATTCCATGATTGAAAACTTAAAAGAATTAGATTTACTCCATGCGGCATCTGTTGTCACAAAAGTAACATCCGATGAGGAAATTATTTGGAATATTGAAGAGTGTGTGGATGCTGATCTGAATTACTTAACTTTAATGGTGGTGAGAAAATGAACAAAATATATATTGTTGGAGCAGGACCTGGAGCTGAAGATTTAATTACGGTTCGAGGATTAAAATTGATTCAAACAGCCGATTTAATTCTATTTGCAGATTCCTTAGTGAATGAGAATTTATTTAAAGAAGCCAAAGATGGTGCCGAGGTTTTAAAGACGGCTGGCATGCATCTAGAGGAAATGGTCGACATTATGGTGAAGGCCGTTCGAGAAGGGAAAAAAGTCGTTCGTGCCCATACAGGAGATCCAGCTGTTTACGGGGCGATCATGGAGCAGATGGCTTTGTTGAAGGAAGAAGGAATTGACGTGGAAATTGTTCCAGGTGTCAGTTCTGTATTTGCTTCAGCCGCAGCAGTGGGAGCTGAATTAACGATTCCAGATTTAACCCAAACATTAATTTTAACGAGAGCAGAAGGGCGTACACCTGTGCCAGAAAGAGAAAAACTAAAATCACTTGCAGAGCATCATTGTACGATTGCCTTTTTTCTAAGTGCGACATTAACAAAGAAAGTGGTTCGGGAGCTAATCGATGCTGGATGGGAAAAAGAAACTCCTGTTGCGGTCGTTTATAAAGCGACATGGCCAGATGAAAAAATCGTTCGTTCTACTTTAGAACATTTAGATGAGGATATGCGGGTGAATGGAATCCGCAAACAGGCGATGATTCTAGCAGGTTGGGCATTAGATCCGCTTATTCATGAAAAAGATTATCGCTCAAAACTATATGATAAAACATTTACTCATGGATATCGTAAAGGGGTGTCCGAGTCGTGATCATTACACTACAAAATGACGAGATCCGACCACTACCAAAAAAACATTCATATGTTGTCGCTGCGATTACGAAGCATGGGGTAGAGACCGCGAGAAATTTGCGGAAGGTTTTTCCGAATATAGATGTGTATTATATGAGTAAATTTGCGAAAGGGGATGAAGAGGCACTAAATATCCATCTTTTTGAAGGAAGTGTGAGGTTGTTAATCCCCTCGCTATTTCATACATATAAAGGAATTGTCTTTATTATTTCATTAGGAGCGGTCGTCCGTATGATCGCTCCTGTATTAAAAGATAAAAAGACAGATCCAGGTGTTGTCGTCATTGATGACAAAGCTGAATATGTCATCAGTGTTCTTTCCGGACATATTGGAGGGGCGAATGAATTGACAAGAGAAGTGGCTGCGGCAATTGATGCCACTCCAATTATTACAACCGCTTCTGATGTGCAAAAGACAATTCCAGTTGATTTATTCGGAAGTCATTTCGGTTGGACATGGGATTCAAGTGAAAAATTAACACCAGTTAGTGCATCGGTTGTGAATGAGGAGAAAGTCGCTGTTATTCAGGAGTCAGGAGAAAAGAACTGGTGGATTTATCCATCGCCATTACCGGCTAATATTCATCTGTATGATTCGATTTCACAAGCTTTACAAGAGGAGCCAAAAGCTGCATTAGTCGTGACTCATCGAATACTTAAAGAGGACGAGGAAGCGATTTTACAAAATGGGGTCGTGTTCCGTCCGAGAGTCATTGTGCTAGGGATGGGATGTAATCGTGGGACAAGTGCGAGTGAAATTGAACAAGTAATCATCGAAACATTAGATGAATTGCAAATCTCCATAAAAAGTGTGAAAGCGATCGCCACGATCGATTTGAAAAAGGATGAAGAGGGCTTTCTTGAAGTGGCACAAAAATACGATTGGGAGTTCGTTTATTACACACCTGATGAGCTTAATGAAATGCCAATTGATGACCCATCTGACACGGTTTATAAATATACTGGCGCATACGGTGTAAGTGAACCCGCTGCTAAACGCTATAGTGGAGACAATCAGCTTATATTAGGAAAGAAAAAATCAGGAAATGTAACAATTTCAGTAGGCATGATTCCCTTTGATGAATGATTAATAGACGGTAGAGAGGACGAAGGATATGGGACAAAAAAGACTTGTCATTACAGGTACCGGCAGTGGGGTAGGCAAAACAACCATAACGATTGGCATCATGTGTGCGTTAAAAAAGAAAGGTTTACAAGTTCAAGGATTTAAATGTGGTCCAGACTATATCGATCCCTCCTATCATACAGCTGTAACGGGTAGACAATCGCGAAATTTAGATAGTTGGATGTTAAATCATGAGACGGTAAAAGATATATTAAAAGTTGCTAGTGAGAATAGTGATATTTCGATTATTGAAGGGGTTATGGGATTTTATGATGGAAAGAGTCCAACTTCTGATATCGGAAGTACGGCAGAGATTAGTTTGGTCACGGAGAGTCCCGTACTCCTTGTTGTCAATTGTGCGAGTATGGCGAGAAGTGTCGCGGCGATCGTAAAAGGTTTCCAAACTTTGAATGAGAAGGTACGAATTGTTGGCGTGATTGCCAATCGAGTCGGAAGTGTTGGGCATTATAAACTGGTAAAAGCGGCAATTGAACAAGAGTGTCAAATTCCTGTTGTGGGTTATTTACAAAAAAATGATCAACTATCCATTCCCGAACGACATCTAGGATTGATTCCATCTATTGAAAGGGGAGAACTTGACGACTTTTTTGAGCAGTTAGCGTCTTACATAGAAGAATCGATTGATCTCGATCAAATCCTCTCTCTTGCTGAGGCTTCTGAACTGACAATTGACAACGATTCATCCGTTTTTAAAAGAAAACAACAGCCACCTGTACGGATTGCTGTTGCCAAAGATGCCGCCTTCAATTTTTATTATGAAGAAAATTTCAGATTGCTAGAAAACTATGGCGTTAAACTTCACTATTTTTCCCCATTAAAAGGGGAGAAACTTCCAGATGATATCGATGGGTTGTATATTGGCGGAGGTTTTCCTGAAGAATTCGCTAGTGAACTGGCTGCAAAAACCGATGTGAAATTATCAATAAAAACCGCAATTGATCAAGGATTACCAACCCTTGCAGAATGTGGCGGATTCATGTATTTAACAGAACAATTAAAGACAACAGATGGACAAGTTTTTCCGATGGTCGGCGTAATTTCTGGGGGAGTTGAAATGCAAACAAAGAGGGCTGCGCTTGGGTATCGTGAAGTGTCTGGATTAGATGGAAACTATTTATTGCCGAACGGATTGAAAGCGAGGGGACATGAATTCCATTATTCTACATTTCATCCGAAAGTGGACCTTCAAGCAGCTTATGAAACGAAAGGGATGCGTGGTGTAAAACAAGAGGGAGTCATCGAGAAAAAAGTAGTGGCAGGTTATACGCATTTACATTTCGCGAGTTGCCCGGAACTTGTTCAAAATTGGTATGAGGAATGTCTCAGGTTTCAACGGAGTAAAAGAAGAAACTAGTTTTGATGAAGAAAAACACTGAAAAAACAGTGTTGGGAGGAAAGAATGTGGAAAAGGGAAAAGTGTTTTTAGTAGGGGCAGGACCTGGGGATCCAAAGCTCATCACTGTTTATGGATTGGAATGTATTAAACAAGCAGACGTCATTTTATATGATCGCCTCATTAATAAGGAATTACTGAATTATGCGAAACCAAGTGCAGAGCTGATTTATTGTGGAAAACGCCCTGGAAAACATGCGCTCATTCAGGATCAAATTCACTCACTTTTAGTAGAAAAAGCACTTGGGGGCAATACCGTTACACGACTTAAAGGGGGAGACCCATGTGTGTTTGGACGTGGTGGTGAGGAAGCGGAAATATTAGCGGATGCCGGGATTGAGTATGAAATTGTCCCTGGTATTACAGCTGGAATTGCCGCCCCTGCGTATGCCGGTATTCCAGTTACACATCGTGAACATGCCTCTACCTTTGCCATCGTGACGGCCCATGGACGTGAGGAGAAAAATCAAGATTATATTCACTGGGAATCATTAGCAAAGGGAATCGACACGATTGCCTTTTATATGGGGGTAGGAAATTTACCTCATATTTGTGCGAAATTGATTGAGCACGGAAAAAGTAAAACAACCCCTGTTGCCTTGATTCAATGGGGAACAACCGCTTCCCAAGTAACCGTGGAAGGGACATTGGAATCGATTGTAAAGATTGCAGAAGAACATGCGATTACCCACCCTGCGATTGTGTTAGTTGGGGAGGTTGTGAACATGCGGAATAAAATTCAATGGTTTGAAAAATTAAATCAAGAAAATTTTCTACATTTGTAATGGAGGATGAGTTGTCAATATGACGATCTTTTCTATGTTAGAGAAACGTCGTGCGGTCAGAAATTACGAAGATCGCCCAGTTGAAAAAGAGAAAATCATTCAATTATTAGAAGCAGCTACATGGGCACCTAATGATCGATTACGAGAACCTTGGAGTTTTTACATTTTTCAAGGAGAAGGCAAAAAGAAATACCAACAAATTGCTGAAGATTTTTTATTCGAAAGATTTCCAGATAAAGAGAAATTGCGGGAAAGTTCATTGAAAGTAGTGAAAAACACCCCGTTAATTATTGTAGTTACTTCAGATATCATTGAAGACGATCCAGCTGCTTCCGAAGATAATGAATATGCTGTTTGCTGTGCGATTCATTCCATGTGGCTTGCAGCAGAAGAGCTAGGCTTAGGGTTCGTATGGCGGACAAGAGGAGTTGGATTAGTACGAGATGAAAGATTGTTTTCACTAATCGATTCACCAGAAAATAAAAAAATAATTGGCTCCCTTTTTATCGGTTACCCCGACGAAAAAGCATTAGAAAACATGAAAGAAAAAAAGCGAACAGATTACCTAGAAAAAACAACCTGGTGCCAGTAAAAATAAAAGTCTGACCCATCCTCGGTCAGACTTTTATTTTGTAAAAAAATGGAGGGTGCCTGGCACCTGACTTGCTAACTAAAACAATGTCCATGTATAGTTAATCTATATCAACAAAAAATATCCTTATTAGCATGTTTCCAACAAAAAATGGATAGAAATATAGGAATAAGCAGAAAAGCGAAAGTACCTTGACCAGCCGCGACAAGCAAAAGGCTAGTCAATACCCGTAAAACAAGCACTAGAGTTTGAAGAGATTTATTAAAGGAGGATATATATATGGCTGTAGTGGAGGAAATCGTAAAAAAGAAAAAAGGCTATCAACTTCATGTCGTACCGACTGAAAAATATAAAACGAACACACTTGTTTGGAAAATGAAGGCACCTCTTGATGAAGAAACAGTTACTTTTCGAGCAATCCTTCCTTATCTTTTACAGAGTAGCTCTAAACAATTTCCGACAACGACCAAATTACGTTCTTATTTAGATGATTTATATGGAGCAAATTTCTTCGTGGATGTAGGAAAAAAAGGCGAGAATCATATTATTAGCTTTTCTGTTGAAGTGGCGAATGAAAAATTCCTAAAGAACAGCGAACCACTTCTTGAAAAGGGAATCACCTTTCTAAACGAAATTTTATTCAATCCAAATGTAGAACAAGGAAAATTTCACGAGGAAACGGTCACAAGTGAAAAACGAAATTTAAAACAACGTCTTCAATCGGTTTTTGATGATAAAATGCGTTACGCAGGGGTGCGATTAGTGGAGGAAATGTGTGAAACAGAGCCATTTTCCTTACAGCCGAATGGAATAAAAGAAAAAGTGGATGATCTTACAGCGAAAAGTATCTATCAATACTATGAAAAGGCTTTAAAAGAAGACGAACTAGACTTCTATATCATTGGAGATGTGGATCCTACTGAAGTAGAAAATATTTGTGATCGTCTCTTTTCACTACAGGACCGAAAACCAAAAGAAATCACCATGAAACATGAGGTAAAATCAACCGTAAAAGAAATAAAAGAAAAGCAAGAGGTCAATCAAGGGAAATTAAATATTGGCTTTCGAACAGGGACCACTTATCGGGATCAAGATTATTTTGCCTTGCAAGTATTTAATGGCATTTTCGGAGGCTTCTCACATTCGAAATTATTCCTTAATGTTCGTGAAAAGATGAGTTTAGCTTATTATGCAGCAAGTCGCCTTGAAAGCCATAAAGGCCTCCTTCTAGTCATGTCTGGGATTGATTCCAAAAATTATGAGCAAGCCTTGACAATTATCAAAGAACAAATGGAAGCCATGAAAAAAGGAGATTTCACTGATAAGGAAATCGAACAAACAAAAGCCGTAATATGTAATCAATTACTAGAAACGATTGATACATCACGTGGACTAGTCGAGGTGCTATATCATAATGTTATAGCTAAACAAACGATTTCCATTGATGATTGGCTTGACCGAGTAAAACAAACAACCAAGCAAGAAATTTTGGATATCGCCCAAAAGGTACAACTGGACACCATTTATTTCTTAACAGGAATGGAGGGAGCATAAAAATGGAAAAAATTGTATTTGACCAGCTACAAGAAGAGCTTTACTACGAAAAAATGACGAATGGGTTAGATGTATATATATTACCGAAAAAAGGATTTAATAAGACATACGCAACATTTACGACGAAATACGGCTCGGTTGACAATCAATTCATTCCTTTAAATAAAAATGAATTCGTTCGTGTTCCTGATGGAATTGCTCATTTTTTAGAACATAAATTATTTGAAAAAGAAGACGGAGATGTTTTTCAACAGTTCAGCCAACAAGGTGCATCTGCCAATGCCTTTACTTCATTCACAAGAACAGCTTATTTATTCTCAAGTACATCAAATGTGATGAAAAATTTAGAAACATTGATCAATTTTGTTCAAGAGCCCTATTTTACAGAAAAAACGGTTGAAAAGGAAAAAGGTATTATCGGGCAAGAAATTCGGATGTATGAGGACAATGCGGACTGGCGCGCCTATTTCGGTCTAATCCAAAACATGTATCACCATCATCCTGTTCATATAGATATTGCGGGAACAGTTGAATCCATTGATCAAATTACGAAAGATCATTTGTATGAATGTTATCACACATTTTATCATCCAAGTAATATGTTATTATTCGTTGTGGGGTCAGTTGATCCTACCGAAATGATGCAATTTATTCGGAAAAATCAGGAAGAAAAAGACTTTAAAGAACAGCCAGAAATAAAGCGCCGCTTTGAAGAAGAGCCAGTTAATGTAAAAGAGAAGAAACAAATTTTAAAAATGAATGTGCAAACATCGAAGTGCCAGGTTGGAATAAAGGCAATGCAAACCGATTTAAAGGGAAAAGAATTGTTAAAGCAGGAATTAACGATCAATGTCATGCTAGACATGTTGTTTGGAAGAAGCAATGATCACTATTTGCAACTTTACAATGAAGGGATCATTGATGATACATTTTATTATGATTATACTGGGGAGCAAGGATTCGGTTTCGCAATCGTTGGCGGGGATACAGAACATCCTGATGAGCTTGCAGATCGTATTCAAAAAATATTACTGGAAGCTAAATCAGGTCAACATTTAACAAGTGAATCATTAGAGAGAACGAAGAAAAAGAAAATTGGTGGATTTCTAAGAGCCATTAATTCACCAGAGTATATAGCCAATCAATTTACAAGATATGCCTTTAATGAAATGGATTTATTTGATGTTGTCCCAACTTTAGAGGAAATTACCTTTGAAGCGGTTCAAAAAATGGCTCATGATTTTATCGATGAAGATCGAATGACGGTTGGACAAATTATTCCGAATCGTTGATAGAGGTTTTAATGAATATTGCCATGAAGGTGCCCGGTCCTTAATATTGCCGGGTACTTTGCTTTTGTCCGTTGTATGAATATAGGACAATGTTCATTCTTTTTATAGGGGAGAGGAAGATGAAGAAGTTTGCTTTAATTACAGGTGCTAGTGGGGGGATTGGAAAAGAGATCGCATTATCACTAGCAAAGGATGGCTGGAATATTTATTTACATTATCATCAAAATCGAAATGAAATCGAAGTTTTAATGAGATCTTTACAGCCATTTTCATTGGAAATCATTCCGATTCAGGCTGATTTATCGAGCGATGAAGGAGTACAAAAGCTTGTATCCAATATTTTTTCGATTGATGCGATCGTTTTTTCAAGTGGGCAAGCGGTATATGGACTTTTTCAAGATCTTTCCGAAATGGAATTAGATCAACTTTGGGAAGTACATGTAAAAAACCCCATTAAGATTGTTCAAAAGCTTTTACCGAAGTTTTACCGGCTAGGTCATGGGAATATCGTATTTATTAGCTCGATCTGGGGACAAACAGGTGCCGCTTGTGAGGTGATGTACTCGACAGTGAAAGGAGCCCAACTTTCATTTGTAAAATCATTAGCGAAAGAAACAGCACGCAGCGGTATTCGCATCAATGCAGTGGCACCAGGAGCAGTTGAAACGCATATGATGAGTCGATTTTCTCAGGATGAATTAGAACTTTTGACGGAGGAAATTCCCATTGGCAGACTAGCAAAACCATATGAAATTGCCAATGTAGTTTCGTTTTTACTATCTGAGAAATCCAGTTATATTACGGGTCAAATATTGAGTGTGAATGGCGGTTGGTATACATAAAAAAATATTTTTCCCGATTGAATATGATGCATATTTTACAGGAACCGTTGCAAACTATTATTGTATCTCACTAAAGGAGGTCATGATAGAATGTCTGTACTTCATAATTGGGACCAATGGAAAAGCTTTTTAGGGGACCGCTTAAATCAAGCGCAAGGCCAAGGAATGGACAAACAAGTCATTAATGATCTTGCTTACCAAGTTGGGGATTACTTAGCAAAACAAGTAGATCCAAAAAATGAGCAAGAAAGGGTTTTATCTGATCTTTGGTCTGTTGCTTCTCCAGAAGAGCAACAAGCGATTGCCAGCACAATGGTGAAATTAGTTCAAAATAACGGTTCTCGCTAAAAGAGAGGGTTCTCCCTCTCTTTTTCCTTTTAAAATTGGCTAAAATCAGATATTATATATAGATGAAAGAGTTGATCATTTTTCCAAGGATGCGTGAACGTGTCATACGGAGGATATTATGGAAAAGAAAGAATGGTATTTCGAATATGAAATTAAAACAAACCGTCCCGGAATACTAGGTGATATTTCATCGTTATTAGGGATGCTTTCTATTAATATCATTACAATTAATGGGGTCGATGAAGGTCGACGTGGAATGCTTTTATTAGCGCAAAATGAATATCAAATTGTTCGACTCGAATCAATTTTACGAACAATGGACACAATTAAAATAATCAAACTAAGGGAACCAAAACTACGAGATAGGCTTGCTGTGCGCCATGGAAGATACATACAAAGAGATGCTGATGACAAGAAGACTTTTCATTTTACAAGAGATGAAATCGGATTGTTAGTAGATTTTATGTCCGAAATGTTTAAAAAAGAAGGGCATAAATTAATAGGAATTAGAGGGATGCCTAGGGTTGGAAAGACAGAATCTATTGTTGCGGCAAGTGTTTCAGCGAATAAAAGGTGGCTATTCGTTTCCTCCACCTTGTTAAAACAAACCGTTCGGGATCAGTTAATTCGAGAGGAGTATCGATCTGACAATATTTTTATCATTGATGGTGTTGTTTCTACCAATAGGGCGAGCGAACGTCATTGGCAACTTGTGCGTGAAATTATGAGATTACCGGCAGCAAAAGTAATCGAACATCCAGATATTTTTGTTCAAAACAGTGAATATTCGATAGACGATTTTGATTATATTATTGAACTACGCCATCATCCAGAGGAAGAAATTACATATGAACTCGTGCAAAATCAGTTCTTTCCAGAATCTGACCTCGATGGATTCGACTTTTAGTATTGGTAGGTGTTTAACTTGACGGAATTGGGAAATCGTTTAAAAGAAGCTAGGAAAGCAAAAGGATTATCTCTTGAGCAAATTCAAGAAATGACAAAGATCCAAAAAAGATATTTGATCGGTATTGAAGAAGGTAATTACGATATTATGCCTGGGCAGTTTTATGTACGTGCTTTCATAAAACAATATGCGGAGGCGGTTGGACTAGACCCAGAAGAGTTGTTTGATGAGTACAAGGATGACATTCCAACTGCAAAGGAAGATGAAGTACCACAGCGCATCACAAATGTGAAAACAACATCAACGAAAGCAGTTCCGACAAAGTCTACAAAGTTTTTTGATTATTTGCCCCAAATATTAGTCGCCGCTTTTATCATTGGAGCCATTTTCCTTGTATGGGTACTTAAAGGTGGCAACCCTAGTGATGACGGAAAACAAGAAGAAACTGTACAAGTAGAAGAATCAAATCAATCGCAAAATATTAAAGAAGAATCTAAGGAAGATTCAAAAGCTGATAATAAGCAAGAAGTAAAAGGGAAAGAAACGAAGAAAGAAGCAAAAGATGAAAAGAAAAAAGTGAAGAAAAAATCGAATAAAGACCAAGCCATTCAAGTGGTTAGTACAAATGGCCGAAAAACCATTTACAAATTAGAAAATACAGATGAATTCAAACTCACTGTAACATCTAAAGGCGAGACATGGGTTGAAATCTCAGATGGGACGGGGAAAAAATACTTTTCGAATATGCTGCGCAATGGTGAATCGCAAGAACATGATTTAACAGGTCAAACTGCTGCTAAGATTGTTGTCGGTTTTGCGCCAGACACAGAGATTAAAGTGAACGGGCAAACGCTTAAATATGAGCAGTCAGCAACAGATCTTGTACGCCAGGATATTGAAATTCAATTTGAAAAGAAAGAAGAATAATGTAATTAAAAGGGAGGAGAAGTCAAATCGAGTAGCCGATATTTTGAGTGTCTAATGATTTGACTTTCCACCTTGCACTTAATTACAAACGCGTTTTCCATAATGGAAATGTTGAAATTTGGAGGTACTGCTGTGAATTTACCTAATAAGATTACGATTTCTCGGATTTTTTTAATTCCTATTTTTTTAATTATTATGCTTGTTCAATTTGAATGGGGCGATATAACGTTACTTGGTACAACGATGCCTGTGCAACATTTTGTTGGGGCGCTTATCTTTATTATTGCCTCCACAACAGACTGGATCGATGGTCATTATGCGCGAAAATATAATTTAGTCACAAATTTAGGAAAGTTCTTAGACCCTTTAGCAGATAAACTTCTTGTTTCTGCGGCTTTCATTGTTTTAGTCGATCTAGAATACGCAGCTTCTTGGATTGTGATTATTATTATTAGCCGTGAATTTGCAGTAACAGGTTTACGCCTTATTTTGGCGGGAGAAGGAGAAGTTGTGGCGGCGAATATGTTAGGAAAAATCAAAACTTGGACGCAAATTATCGCAATTTCAGCCTTATTACTACATAATATTATGTTTGAAAGCTTTTCCTTCCCATTTGCGGATATTGCATTATGGGTGGCCACCTTTTTCACCATCTGGTCTGGATGTGATTATTTTTATTTGAATCGTCATGTGTTTAAACATTCAAAATAGGTTAAACTCACGATTGATGGGGGATTTTCCCCCCATTTTTATCTTTTAGTTTCTTAAGGGGCATACAGCCCGTTAATCTATGGGGGTGTTCCGTAAATGCTCAAGTTATCTAAGCATTTTGGGACATCCCCTTTATGTCAAGGAGGAGTAGTATGAATGCAGAAATAATAGCTGTTGGAACAGAACTTTTGCTTGGCCAAATTGTGAATTCAAATGCGCAATTTCTTTCGAATCATCTTGCGGAAATAGGAGTTGATGTTTTTCGGCATACAGCTGTAGGGGATAATGCAGATCGGCTCTTGCAGGTCATCAAAGAGGCAGAAAAACGAGCAGACTTGCTTATTTTTACCGGTGGTCTTGGACCAACCAAGGATGATTTAACAAAGGAAACGATCGCCAACCATGTAAAGAAACAGCTGATATATGATGAAGAAGCTTTAGAGAGTATTCAAATTTTTTTTGAAAAAACGAAGTTAAAAATGACGGAGAATAATAAGAAACAAGCACTTGTCATGGAAGATTCTACGGTTTTACCCAATCGAAATGGCATGGCCCCAGGAATGTTCTTGAAAACAGAAACAAATTCCTACATGTTACTACCAGGGCCACCAAAGGAAATGCAACCCATGTTTCTTTCATTTGGAAAACCACTATTAATGCAATTAATTGGTCAAGTTGAAAAAATTGAATCCAAAGTATTGCGTTTTTTCGGAATCGGGGAGTCGCAGCTTGAAACTGATTTAGAAGATCTAATTCTTTTGCAGAACAACCCTACTATTGCCCCACTTGCTGGAGACGGAGAAGTGACGATCCGCATTACAGCAAAAAATTCACCAAATGCAAAGGCAGAAGATTTGATTCAGCGAGTAGAAGAAAAAATAATGGAGCGAGTAGGTAGTTATTTTTATGGATATGATCAGTCTAGCATTATGGAGGAAATGGTCAAACTTTTAAAAGAACAAAAGAAGACGATTGCTTGTGCTGAAAGCTTAACGGGTGGATTATTTCAAAGTGAATTAACCTCTTTTTCAGGTACGAGTGAAATTTTCAAAGGTGGCATCGTTTGCTATTCCAATAAAGTAAAAGAACAAATTCTAGGAGTGGCCAATGAAACACTTCATACATTCGGTGCAGTAAGTGAGCAATGTGCGAAAGAACTAGCCGAAAACGTAATGACCCAATTTGGAACCGATTATGGGATTAGTTTCACAGGTGTTGCAGGGCCCGATTCGTTAGAAGGGAAGAAACCAGGGACGGTCTGGATTGGGCTAGCTGAAAAGGGATCAGAAACAAAAGCTTTTCTATTGCAACTTGTTGGTAGTAGAAATGGGATTCGGAAACGCACGGTTAAATACGGATGTCATTATGTCCTTCAATTATTATAAAAAATCAATGAAGAAAAGGATGAAGTGCGTTAATTCCGATCGATTTTATGTATTTTTTCGAAAAAGGGATTGACGAAAGTAGAAGGAATATTCTATACTTTCCTCAAGGGTAAAAACTAAAAGAATATTTTGACTCTTATCTAGAGTGGCGGAGGGAATAGGCCCGAAGAAGCCCGGCAACCATCAGGTGGCAAATTACTTGAAAAGGTGCTAAGTCCTACAGGTCAGAAAGGATCTGAAAGATAAGAGAGGAATCGTGTATACACGCCCTCTTCTTTCAGTGAAGAGGGTTTTAATTTTATTAAAATCCTCTTATTATCATCGTATTTAGGGATTCTTATAAGATAGTTAAAAAGAAAGGGAGGAATTTAAAATGACAAAAGAAAATTGGGATTTAGAAACGATTTTATTACATGGAGGGCAAATCCCTGATCCGACAACGGGATCTCGTGCTGTTCCAATTTATGAAACAACATCTTACGTATTCGAAGATACAGACCATGCTAAAGCATTATTTGGTCTAGAAAAACCGGGGAATATTTATTCAAGAATAATGAACCCTACGGTTGATGTATTTGAAAAAAGAGTTGCTTTATTAGAAGGTGGCGCTGCGGCGGTTGCTTTATCTTCAGGAATGGCAGCTATTGCTTTTTCTATTTTAAATCTTGCTCATGCAGGCGATGAAATTGTGGCAGATTCTAGCCTATATGGTGGTACATATAATTTATTTGCCACAACTTTACCACGCTATGGGATCAATGTGAAATTTGTGGATGGAACAGATCCAGAAAACTATCGAAAAGCGATTACACCAAAAACGAAAGCTCTTTACGGGGAAATTATTGGAAATCCAAGTTTGAATGTTCTTGATGTAGAGAAAATTGCCAATATTGCGCATGAAAATGGGATTCCACTCATTGTGGACAATACTTTTGCTTCTCCTTATGTGGCGAACCCAATTGAATGGGGAGCAGATATTATTGTACATTCCGCAACAAAATGGATAAGTGGTCATGGTACCGTCATTGGTGGAGTCGTCGTAGATAGTGGAAAATTTAATTGGAATAGTGAAAGGTTCCCAGGATTTACTGAGCCGGATCATTCTTATCATGGCATAAAGTATGCTGAAATTGAAGGTCCTGCTTTTGCGATTAAATTACGTGTTCAACTATTGCGTGACTTTGGTCCGTCCATGAGCGCACACAGTGCCTTTTTATTACTTCAAGGATTAGAAACATTACATCTACGCATTCAAAAACATGCTGAAAATACAAAAGTCCTCGTTGATTACTTACAAAATCATTCGGCTGTTGAATGGGTGTCACATCCTAGTTTGGAAAATCACCCTTCACATGAATTAGGGAAAAAATATTTAAGAGATAGTTTCGGCTCGATAGTTGTATTTGGAATTAAAGGTGGCCGTGAAGCGGGTAAAAAATTGATCGACAATATTCAATTATGGTCACATGTTGCTAATGTAGGGGACGGAAAATCATTAATTATTCATCCAGCATCCACTACACACCAACAATTAAGTAGTGAAGAGTTGAAAGCTTCAGGAGTAACGGAAGAATTAATTCGTTTATCCATTGGACTTGAATCACCAAAAGACTTAATTGCCGATTTAAATCAGGCGATTGAAAAAGCAACAGGGATCGCTTTTGATAAAGTAGAAGCATAATAATTAAAAAGGGACTCCAGTTTAATTAGGAGGTCCCTTTTTAATTGAAAAACAACTTTAACCCGCCTTAACGGGCCACTCCAAAATGATTTGGAAACAAAGAAGATAGGTGGAGGATTACGGCCCCAAAAGGTCCGATAAGGTCAACTAACATTCAGTGGGGGATGAAGTTTCACTTTATCTTGCTTTGAAATTTTTGCGATTTTTTGTTTCCCCTGATATAACCCTTTGGATTAAGTAGGGTTAAACAATTGTCGAAATTTTTCGTTTACTTTTATACAAATCATTGGTACCATGAAAGAGAGTACAGTTGCCCCAATAATTAAATAGGGAGGGATGAATCCAAGGAACTTTAGAAGAATGTCCATATCAATGACTCCTTTCATTTTTTTGTTTAAAATGGCACCACCATATCTTAAAACACCCTCAACCTCAAGATCTACTTGACTTTTTGAAAATAATTGTTCTCCAGTTGTCCAATCGTTTTTTAGTTTTTCCCATTTTTTATAATGATATTTATGTAGATGGGTTTGTAGTCCGATCATATCCACTTTATATTGACGTTGTAAATCAGCCATAAGACGATCTGCTTGTTTTTTTAATTCCATATTAAAAACTCTCTCAAGTTTTTTGATATCTTTTCTTGAACGAAATTGATCACTGTAGACTTCTCCAACAATCCCTTCATATGATAGATTGATTTTAAAAGAAGGTTGCTCATCATCTTCCCACTTTACATTGAGCTTTCGTTCTAGCCTTTTGATTTCAAGTACGATATCATCGTCATGATACTTTACATTGAATAAGCCGTTTTTGAATTTTTTGTTTAATACGCTTAGCACTTTCGTTTCAACGCCATTTAAAACGCCTACAATTTTTTCAGAATCTAGGTGGACGAGAGCAGTTCCCTCTAAATGGTACTCATTCGTTTTCGTCGTTTTTAAATAGGGAAAAGCAAGATCATTTCCTCTTAATATATCCTCTTGCAAATTCCCAATAGTAAGGGCCTCATACATTTCTGGGGATCACTTTGAATTTTTTGATAGTTCTTCAATGTATAATGAGGGTACTTTTTCGATTGGGGGTTTCATAGCCAAATATTTTTTTGATCTTCCCTTCGTAATAATCACTTTAATATTTCTTCGTGACTCATCGTCTCGTAATAACAAATCAATAAGCTTAGTCAATTGATGTGGTGTCTTTAGAAGCTCTTCAGAAACTAGCATGATTTTTAAATGTTGAAAAAATAATGATCGGCTACTCCTTGTCGACGTTTCACGAATTTGTTCAAAGATGCTCCCTTTGTCGATCGTGAAATTCTTGAAAGCGACTGATTGCCCCCCTTCTGGCGAAAAGGCATTAGGTACAATCATTTGAAAAGTAGTGGACAACATTTTGTCTGTAGATTTAGGTTGAGCGTTTTTAGCCGAATCGATGGCAACCCCAGTTACAAATCCACGATTTTCAATTTCAACTTTTCCCCAGCAACCGGTTAGGAGTAATAGAGCTGTAATCAGATGTTAGAGAATGATTCGTTTCATTGACGGCTCCTTTTCAATTTAGAAATCATAAATAGTAAGGGTGTAACGATAATAGTGAAAACCACCCCAATTATGCTAACTAACTGGCTATACAAATCAACTTCATTCAAATCCTCAGGAAACAGGGCGACTAAGTGGATAAAAGGAGAAAGAATTAAAATCCATTTTTGACGATTTAGCTTTTTGATTATGGAGCTAAAAGCTAGGACAGACACACCAAATGACATGGACGTTGTATTAAACACCGTCATAATCCAAATGGTGAAAAAAATAGATTCAAATCTTTCAAAAAAACCCCCAGGTATCGCCACTTCTTTACCAAGCTCGATCGTAGGATATTGAATGTCTTGTAATCCATACGTGGAAAAGATCCCTAAGCAGGATAGAAAAATCATCACATAGACTAAAGTAGAGATGATTACGCCTAAAATCGCTGATTGTGGAACTTTTTTAGAATTACCGACCAAAAAGCCATAAAACAATATAGAAGAAAAACCTATATAAGAAGAAAACCCCTCCGTAATCGCATACCAAAGTCCTTTAAAGTCCGTTGAGAATACTGGTAAATAGTTTCCCCACTTTGTAGTTGGAAAATTTAAGCTCGCCTATAAAATAGTAATAATCATGACAATTGGAAAAAATAAGGCATTTAATCGAATAATGGTAATGCTTGAACTAAATAAAGCATATTGAATGACGAATAAAAATAATAAGGCTACGATTTCTAAAGGAGCCTCAGGTAATAAATATTGCTGAGTGACGATTGAAATGATCCGAATTTCATATCCAGCTAATAAGGCAAAGTGAACCCCAAACATAATCGTTAATATCCGAGCGAATGGTCTTTTAATCAGAGTACTTGAAATTTCGAAAAATGGTTGCCTTGGGTACTGATGAATGATTTTTCCCATCATCCATGCTGAAACCAGAACGATAATACCATAGAGAATAATCACAAACACGCCGTCAATTGCAATTGTATTCTCTGCAATCAATCTTGGCATTTGAAATACCCCTACCCCGATGACAATGGAAGCAACAGATATCATAAATTCTCCGTCAGAAATTTGGCTTTTATGGTGAACTTTTTTCATAATCTACCTTTCTCCGGTGTGATAATCATCGATCGTTTGTAAATATCCAGGCCGTCTATACTTTGTTTTTATTGGTCCACGGAAGAAGAAGTTTCCAATATCATATACATTTAAAGGAGCGAAAGGGCTTCCGTATGGAACTCCTAAACTTGTTAAATTAATTAAGTGAATGGAAAGCATGATAAATCCAAGAACGATTCCGTATAAACCAAGTAGACTAGCAACAATGATAAAACCGAATAATAAAATTCGGTAGGTCATCGCAAGACTGTAGAACGGTAAGGAAAATGAAGCGATGGCCGTGATCGCGATGACAATCACCATAATCGTACTAACAAACCCAGCCCGTACAGCTGACTCTCCTATGACTAACCCCCAACGATTCCGATTGTTTGACCAATTGGCTTGGGAGCCTTAAACCTGCTTCTCGTAACATTTCCATTGTAATTGCCATCATACTGGCTTCCACAAATGCTGGAAAAGGAACTCCTTCCCTCGATGCAGCAATGGAAAATGCGAGTTTTGAGGGGATTAATCCTTGATGAAAGGACACAAGTGCAACATAGAAAGCGGGTAAAAAGATTGAAATAATCATCGCGAGAAACCGTAATATCCGTACTAATGCCCCGATAAACCAACGCTCATAATAATCATCTGGAGTATCAATCGTATCAGCAATCGTAATAGGCGCGATAAGGACAAAAGGGGTGCCTTCCGTCATAATTGAGAGTTTCCCTTTTAATAATCCAGATATTACTCTATCTGGTCTTTCCGTATTCACAAACTGTGGGAAGGGAGACAAAGCATTGTCTTCGATCCATTGCTCAATAATCCCAGACTCTAAGGGAGTATCAATCTTGATTTTGGATAGATGGTTTTCTACTTCACTTACAATCTCGAGGTTGGTAATTTTCTCAATATAGGCTACAACCACCTTTTTGGGGGAACGTTCTCCAATGGTAAACGTTTTAAAACGCAGATTAGGATCTTTCAGTTGGTTTCGAATTTACGTAATATTTGTATCAATGTTTTCAATAAAACCAATTCTTGGACCTCTAATGAGGGATTCTGTTGCTGGTTCTTGTAACGTTCTTTTTTCACTTGAAGCGATATTTAACGAGAGTACTTTAGAAACTCCTTCGATGATGACCATGATAGAACCGGATAATAAATCGTTAACCATTGACTCTGGTTTTTCTTCTATTTGCACTGTGGAGATTTTTTCTAACTCCATCGAGAGTACTTTCGAGTATTGTGTTTTCGTTAGGTTGGGAGTGGACCATTCTTCTATTATTTTAACTGTTCTTTTAAGTTGTCCATGATCGATCAACCCATTTGTATAGATAATAGTGACAGAATTCTGAAGGAGGTTTTTTACAACAAGATCATCTGGATGACCTAATAATTCGCTGATACTTTGAATAAAAGTGTCATTCGGTTGACGGGATTTTTTTAACAGCATTGGGATCACTTATTTATTTTCTTTTGAAAATAATGTTCCCTATTCCATTATCTTTATCCATTTAGGATTGCGGACGGGAATCCTCTACCTCTATAGAGGAGAGATGAGAGTCCGCTTTTCCCGAATCCCCCTTGCGGGGATTACAGGGGAAAATTTCTATCTTTTTTCAATGACTATATGTAGTTGGA